>JAHDBX010000037.1:2574-9205 GCA_020630145.1 Gammaproteobacteria bacterium
CAAATATTGTGGGTATATCTACACCTGTATGGTCAATAATGACCTTGTCGGTATCATAGAATTCGTAATCTATACTTTCAGCTAATTGACGGCCTATGGTGCTTTTGCCTGCTCCCATAGGGCCGATTAAGAAAATATTGTTTGGTAACGAGGTTTTTTGCATGGCGTTAATAATACACCATAGGCTTGATAAAGAGAGACTTATAGAGGCTCTCTTTATTCAATAACAATGCTGTCGCGTAATATTTTAGGTGTAATGAAGATCAACATTTCTGATTTGTCGTCTTCTTTGCTAGTACGCTTAAATAGTTTGCCTAGTACGGGTAAGTCTCCGAAGAAGGGTACTTTATCGATTGCATCTCGGGTTGTTTGCTCAAAAATACCACCTAGAACAATGGTTTCGCCATTGTCGACTAATACTTGTGTTTGTACTTCTCTTGTATCAATACTCGGTACTTGGCTTCCTGCTACACCAAATAATTCACCAACGGTATCATTGTTGACTTGGATATCCATGATCACTCGGTCGTCAGGTGTAATTTGCGGTGTTACTTTTAGGCTGAGTACAGCTTTTCTGAATGTTACTGTAGTACCGCCGCCAGAAGCTTGTTCGGCATAAGGAATTTCAACACCTTGTTCAATGACGGCTTCTGTTTGGTTTGATGTTATTACACGTGGCGAGGATATAATTTCACCGCGTTCTTCAGCTTGTAAAGCTGATAACTCAAGATCTAAAAATGTACCAAAGGGTAGACTAGCTAGTGTTAATGCAATGCTACCGGCAGCATTGGGTGCCGCCAAATTTACTGCATAAGTGTCTGGTATGTTTAATGTATCGTCGTTAATTAGCTGTTGTACACCTGTAGATGTGCCTGATACAGCAAAGCCACTGCCATTACCTGTTGTATCGCGACCAATACCAACATTAACACCAATATCTTTATTGAAATCGTCACTAGCAATAACAATACGTGATTCGATTAACACTTGGCTTATCGGTACGTCTAAAGTACTCACTAAGAAGCGTATTTCACTAAGCTTTTCAGAAGTGTCGTTAAGAATCAGAGTATTTGTTCTTGTGTCAACGGCAACAGAGCCCCGGCCAGAAAGAATGCCTGAACTGCTTCCTCCAGCAGACCCTGCATCACCACCACCTTCTGCTGGTGCGGCTGCTCCTCCAGATCCGCCTGCGCCTAATAGTGCGGCAATCTCTTCAGCTTTGGCGTAGTTGACTTGTATAAATTCAGTACGTAAGGGTGCGAGTTCTAATACTTGCTGCTTGGCTTCTAGCTCAAGTTTTTCGCGAGTTGCAATTTCTTGCGTTGGAGCAATAAGTAATACATTGCCTGACTTGCGTTTGTCCAGGCCTTTTGCATTAAGGATAATGTCTAGAGCTTGGTCCCAAGGAACATTTTTAAGACGTAAGGTTAATGTGCCCACAACTGAGTCTGCTACTACTACATTCAAGTTGGTGAAGTCAGCTATTAGCTGTAGAACTGAGCGCACTTCAATATCTTGAAAGTTAAGTGATAAGCGTTCGCCAGTATAACCAAACTTATCTCTGATTTGCTGGTCGCGTAAGGTCTTAGAAATTTTCTTTACTTCTATCGTGAAAATATTATCTGATTGATAAGCTAAGTGATCGAAACTTGTGTCAATAGTGTTGATCACTAAGCGAGAGTTTTGACCGTTTTTAAATGCATCGATGGTCTTAACAGGTGTTGCAAAGTCAATGACATCAAGGCGGCGAATAAGCTCTTCAGACATTTCTGCATTAATAAAATCAACCAGTAAACGACCATTGTCTTCATTAATATCAACGGCAATAGATGGGTTTGACATATCGACAATTATACGGCCTTCGCCTTTAGGGCCACGCCTGAAATCTATACCATCCACACTGCGGAATGAGCTTGGCTTTTTGCTTGTGGCAAAGGTGTTTGCTATTGATGTAGGTGCTTTTGACTGTTTTGCTTCTGAACCAAGCGTCACGTAAATAGTGTCGCCTTCTACTTCAGTGTTGTATTGCACTAACTCTGATAAATTTAATACGACACGCGTTTTACCGCCTGCTTCTACGGTTTTTATTGAGCTGGTTACACCAACACTAATAGGAATAGATTTTTGTGCTAAGCCATTTTGTGTATCTAGTAAGTCTATAGCAATTCTTGCTGGATCATTAATAGTGAAGCTTAACGGTTCGCTGGCAGGCTGAGCTAATTGCAAAGCAATTTGCAGTTTATTGCCCGGTAAGGTCGAAAAATCAATATTTTCTAAACGATTTTGCGCAAAAAGTGACGTACTAATAAAAACTAGAGCGTTAATAAGTAGTATTTTTTTTATCGTCATGTAAAGCATAATATTCCCCGTTTATAACGGTTATTCACCTAATGATAAGGCAAGTTCACGTTCAATCCAGGCGCCAAGGCCATCGGATATAATTTCAAGTATTTCAATTTCAGATTCTGTGATGCGAATGATTTCGCCGAAGTTTTCACCTAGGAAGTTACCTGGTTTAACGGTATGAATAGTACCGTCTGGGTCTTTGATGAGTCCCCATACACTGCCGCGTTGCTCAAGTATGCCAACCATCGTAAGTGCGTCCATTGGAAAATATTCCAATGCTTCTTTACGACGTTCACGGTCAGGTTGCGTACCTGATTGAGATGAAATTTGTTGTTCTTCATCTTCGCGTTGTTTTTGCAAGAATGGGTCGCGTTCTTCGAAGGCACTGTAGTTATAAACTTGATAAGGATCAAACTCGGGTATAGGTTCAATTGAACCGACATATTTGGTTTTTGTTTCTGCAACAAAGTTTTCCAAGTCAGAGATATCTCGGGAACAAGCGCCCAATGTTAGGCAAGCTAAACCAGTTATGACAAGCTTATGCGCAGTAGATATTGGTGTGTAACGTAAACGCATCATCATACTTATTCCAAATAACGATAGGTTTTGGCCGTCATTTCCATAGACAACTCAGTGGGAGTTTTCGCATCTACGATTGAGATTTTTATATCATGCAATGTAACAATGCGCGGTAGTGCGGCTATATCGCTTACAAATCGAGCCAGTTCATGAAACTTGCCAAAAACTTTTAGTTTTACAGGTAATTCAGCATAAAAGTCTTTAGTTACTTCTTCTTCTGGCTTTAAAAGCTCAACTTTCAGTTCGTGCACCTGTTTGTGATAAATCTACAACTAGGTTTTGTACATCAGTTTTATCCGGTAGTTGTCTGAGCATCGCACCGAATGAGCGTTCCATTTCAGCGAGTTGGTCTTTGTAGGCCTCTAAGTTTGCGGCTTTTTTCTGTTGGGCATCAAAGTCAGTACGCAAAGTACCTTCTTGTGCAATAGCTTTGTCTAACTCTTGTAATTTAGGAGCAATTAATAATTTATAACCACCGGCAATGACAATAATTAAGGCAATAATAATAAGGAGAGCCCTAATGCCAACCGACGCAGTACCAATGCGTTTTAAATCGTCGCCATCAAAGTTTTGTAGTTCTTCTTGAAATTTTTCAAAGTCGAACTCTTTTAATTTATCTAGAGAGAATGCCATAACTTACCCTTCTTCATCCTCGTCATCGTCTAGGCCCTGAGGCGAACTTTGTTTTAGGCTAAGCTTAAAAACAGCACTTCGCTCTTCTTTATCTGCCTCAATAACTTGTAAAATAGGGTTTTTCATCCACTTTGAGCTGTCAACGTTTCTCATGTAAGCAGATACACGAGCGTTTGATTCTGCTTTACCCTGAATGGTCAGCGTTGTACCTTTTTGCTCTATAGATGTTAACCATAAGCCTTCGGGAATGGTGTATACCATTTCATCAAATAAGTGAACGATAAGAGGGCGGCTGCCTTGTAAGTCTTGAATAACGTTCATACGAGCCACAAGGTTTTCTTTCGTTTTCTCGAGCTCTTCTATTTCTTTTAATTTGGCGTTTAAAATAGTAATTTCATTGGTCAAATATTGATTTCGACTGTTTTTTTGAAAGTTGATTTTTTGATTAATATGAAATTGTACTGAAAATACGGCTGCTGCAGCTAAGCCAACGACTAAACCTAATAAAGTATAGTATTCGTTAGTTTTTTGACGGCGCATTTCTTCGCGCCATGGAAGTAGATTAATATTAGCCATTAATCAAACCCTCTCAAAGCTAGGCCTAAAGCAATTAATAATGATGGTGCATCGTTTTGTAGGCGTTGTATGGCCACTTTCGATGAGGTCTGGATGTTGTCAAAAGGTCTTACAATATCCGTTGGAATACCTAAGTTATTTTGTACCATCTCTGCAATGCCTGGGATAACAGCACAACCGCCGGCTAATGCAATGTAATCCACATGCTCTAGTTCGCTAGAGGAGTAGAAAAACTGTAAAAATCGCCCAACCTGCTGAGCCATTGTTTCTTTAAATGGCTGCAATACTTCGGGTTCGTAGTTGTCTGGCAGGCCGCCTTGTTTCTTTACTCGACCAGCATCTTCAAAGCTAAGGCCGTATCGACGCATAATTTCTTCTGTAAGCTGTTTGCCGCCAAAAGGTTGTTCTCGGTTGTAGATCATTCTACCGTCATCAATAACGGTAAGGGCTGTCATTGTTGCGCCAATATCGATTACAGCAGTAGTTTTATCGACACCATAGTCAGGAATTTGATCTGTGATCATTTGATAGGCATGTTCTACGCCATACGCTTCAATATCAACAATTTGAGGGATTAACCCACACAACTCAGCGGCTGCTGTTCGCGCACCCACGTTTTCACTGCGACAAGCTGCTAATAGCACTTCTACAGAATCAGGGTTGTCATCTTCACCAGGTGGTAAAGCTTCAAAGTCTAAATGAACCTCTTCCAGTGGGTAGGGTATATATTGGTCTGCTTCCAGTTGAATCTGTTTTTCAAGGTCGTCATCTGATAAGCCAGCGGGCATAGTGATTTGTTTGGTAATAACCGCTGAGCCAGCAACGGCTAGGGCTACATGTTTGGCTTTGCTGCCGCTAGCTTTCAATGCTTTGCGCAATGGCTCGGCCACCGCTTCAACATCCTGTATTTCTTTTTCGACCACAGCATTAGCAGGCAAAGGTTCGACAGCAAATGCTTCAACCTTAAAACCTTTTTTCTGTTTACTCAGTTCCAGCAGCTTAACTGCGGTAGAACTGATGTCTATGCCAAGTATTGGAGGCTGTTTGCGCTTTAATGAAAACACACTATTCCTTTTAAATTATACACTTAGGTCAATTATATGAAAATATAGATTAAATATTAGCACTAAGTTGCTATAAATGTTAACTATTTTTTTCTTTAAATGCAGATTAAGTTAAGAAATGCGTACAGATAGTATAAATCCCATATAATTGGCAACCAATTTTAATATAAAACTCGAGGCTGGTTCACTATGGGTGAAGTAAAACCCAAAAAACGTTATCTACTGATTAAAATTTGTGCAATTTTAGGTGGTGTAGGCTTAGTTTCAGGCCTGGCTATTGCTGTTGGCCTATACTTATATATAAGCCCGAATTTGCCTGACCCTCATTTATTAGACAATGTTGACTTGCAAGAACCATTGCGTATCTATAGTGCTGATAATAAATTGATTGCTGAATATGGTGACAAGCGCCGTGTTCCTACAGCCATAGAAGATATCCCCTTAAAACTACAACAAGCATTTATTGCATCTGAAGATGACCGTTTCTATGATCACCCAGGTGTTGATTATCAAGGTTTATTACGGGCTGCATTCCAGTTGGCTTTAACGGGTGAGAAAAAACAGGGTGGTAGTACTATCACCATGCAGGTCGCGCGTAATTTCTTTTTGTCGAAGAAAAAAACCTTTAAGCGCAAATTCGAAGAAATTTTCTTATCTTTAAAAATGGAGCGCGTGCTAAGTAAAGATAAAATTCTTGAACTGTATATGAATAAAATCTTTCTTGGTAAACGTGCTTATGGCGTTACGTCAGCAGCTAGGGTCTATTATGGCAAACCCCTTGAGGAACTCAGTACTGCGCAAATGGCTATGATAGCGGGTTTGCCAAAAGCGCCGAGTACCTTTAACCCGGTCAACAACCCTGAACGTGCTTTAACACGGCGTAACTATGTACTAGGCAGAATGTTTAAGTTGGGTTATATCGATCAACTAGAGTATGACGAAGCGAACAATGCAGAATTAACTGCAGAAGAATATAAAGTCGCGAATGAATTGAAAGCGCCATACATAGCTGAAATGGCACGTTCATTTGTGCAAAGCAACTTTAGTGAAAACGAGGATATATATAATAATGGGTTTAAAGTCTATACCACGGTTGTGTCTGATTACCAAGAAGCTGCAAACCAGGCTATTTATAAAGGTTTATTAGACTACGAGCATCGTAGAGGCTATGTTGGTAAGCATGATGAATGGGAAAATGTTAATGCGCTTATAGCAGCAATTAATCAGGAAAAGAAAAATAAGCAGTCAGATCTTGATAGCGAATCAATTGAAGCGCTGCCAGAAGATCCAATTATCGTGCAGGCCCATGAAAAGTTAGCGGAGTATCCTATTTATGGCCCCTTAGAAGCAGCAGTCGTGTTAAAAGTTGAAGATCAAAGCGTGATTGTTTATAACGAGGAACGTTCATTAATAGTTATTCCTTGGCAAGGCTT
>JAHDBX010000038.1:0-1088 GCA_020630145.1 Gammaproteobacteria bacterium
CGCTGTCTAAAGAAAGCCTAGAGGTTGACTACTAAGCCTAAGCAGCAGGTTTAACGGGTAAACTCTGCTGATTCATTTGTTTCAAATATTAGGCCTGTTTGCGCGTAGTAAATGCTATTTCTAGCCACTATAACTAATTGAATTTGGTCAGTTTCACTGTTTCCATCACGAAACTCAGCTGACCATTTTTGCCCCTGGCCATCAACATTACTCATATTTGTTGGCTCATTTGCTTCGTTATCATAAGAAAGTGCCACTTTAGCTGCGCTTAATTCAATGTTGCTCTCTAAATCCAGTGTTCTTAAGCCATTTGCAATACTTTGGGTACGCAGCTTTATCTCTACATCACCGTTTTCTAATGTGCATTGCCCACTAGCATAGCGGCAATTAGATTTTGCTACGAGAGGATACTGTTCGCCCTCTATGGCTTTATGTGGTTTTTCGCTTACATATGCATCTGTTGCAAAATAAGCCAGCACAGACAATATAGGCGTAATTATTAGGGCTGCAATAACATGTTTGTTTTTAAGCATATGGTTCCTCAAAAAAATAGGCCTTGGGTGTTTGCAACACGCCAAGGCCGTATAATTATAGACACATCTATTTATTATTATAAAGAGCTTTTAGTGCGAATGAGCACTGCCAGCCCCTGAGGGGGTTCTAATGTCTTCTACCATCTCTTGAATATGCTGAGGTGGCTCAGATGTCATGCGTGAAACAATATTTGCAACAATAAAGTTAACCACGGCACCAATGGCACCAAATGCATTTGGCTCAATACCAAAGAACCAGTTAGCTTTCATATCACCAAGGAATGATGTACTTGATACAAACATAATACCTTTGTGTTGGAACACATAAAGTAATGTAATACCAATACCGGCAACCATACCTGCTATGGCACCTTCCTTATTGATTCTCTTGCTGAAAATACCCATCATTAATGCCGGGAAGATAGACGATGCCGCCAAACCAAAGGCGAGCGCTACCGTTCCCGCTGCAAAGTCTGGGGGGTTAAAGCCCAGATATGCGGCAAGCAACACTGCACCGACCATTGACAATCGCCCATACATTAACTCTTGTTTATC
>JAHDBX010000038.1:1098-9175 GCA_020630145.1 Gammaproteobacteria bacterium
TAATATCAGGCATAAATACGCCTTTGAGCAAGTCATGAGATATAGAAGAGGATATCGCTAAGAGCAAACCTGCGGCTGTTGACAATGCAGCGGCCAAACCACCAGCGGCAACTAATGCAATAATCCAGTTTGGTAATTTTGCAATCTCAGGGTTAGCTAACACCATAATGTCACGGTCAACTTTTACCATTTCATTTTGGTCTTTATTTGCTAGATACTGAATTTTTCCATCACCATTCTTATCTTCAAACTTTAATAAGCCGGTTGCTTCCCACTTCTTAAACCACTCTGGACGCTCGTCATAAGCCAAATTTTGGCCTGCTGCTGGCTCAATAGTTTCCATTAGGTTTAAACGAGCCATCGCAGCAACAGCTGGAGCTGTTGTATACAAAATAGCGATAAACACTAAAGCCCAACCTGCAGAGGTACGCGCATCTTTTACTTTAGGAACAGTAAAGAAACGAATAATCACATGTGGTAAACCAGCTGTACCAATCATTAATGACATAGTGTACACAAACATATTGGTTAAGCTTAAGCGTGCACTTGTCGTATACTCAGCAAAGCCGAGTTGCGTAACTACCTGATCGAGTTTATCTAGTAAGTAAGTATCACTGCCCGCCATGGTGCTACCTAAGCCCAATTGAGGGATAGGGTTACCTGTAAGATTAAGTGAAATAAAGATCGCTGGAATAGTGTAAGCAAAAATTAAGATGACATATTGCGCAATCTGCGTATAAGTAATCCCTTTCATACCACCTAATGTTGCGTAGAACAGTACGATAATCATACCAACGATTAAACCCGTACCATAATCTACTTCTAAGAAACGTGAAAATGCAACGCCAATACCTTTCATTTGGCCAATTACATACGTTACTGAAGCAACAATTAAACAAACCACAGCAACAACCCTTGCTGCATTTGAATAGTAACGATCACCAATAAACTCAGGAACAGTAAATTTGCCATATTTACGCAAATACGGCGCAAGCAACATGGCTAATAGTACATAACCACCTGTCCAACCCATTAAGAAAACAGAACCGCCATAACCAAAGAAAGCGATTAAGCCGGCCATGGATATAAATGATGCTGCAGACATCCAGTCAGCTGCTGTTGCCATACCATTTGCTACTGGGTGTACATTACCACCCGCAACATAAAAGTCTTTTGTACTACCTGCTCGGGCCCAAATTGCAATACCAATATAGGTTGCAAACGTGAGTCCGACGATAATAAAAGTTAATGTTTGTAAAGTCATAATTTCCCCTACTCCTCATCTACGCCGTATTTACGGTCTAATTTAGCCATGCTCTTTGCATACACAAAAATAAGAATTACAAAGGTGTATATTGACCCTTGCTGTGCAAACCAAAAACCTAATTTATACCCCCCAATTTGGATAGCATTTAATACATCTACCAACATAATTGAGCATACAAACGAGACAAAAAACCATATGACTAGCATAATGGCAACTAAACGCAGGTTTTCTTTCCAGTAGGCGTCTGCAGCACCTTGATTTTGAAAAGCCATAATTACCCCCTCTCTTATAATTAATACTCTTTAAATCTAATAGAGGCACAGTTAGAATGCAGTACGACCTTTGTCCAATATTCGACTAAAGTCTATGTTGGTAGACTACTAACAACAAAACGTTGACGAAGCCTATGCCCATTGCCTTAATTGCTACATCACTTATCATTTATATTGGTATTTTATTTTGGGTTGCGCGCTTTGCAGAAAAAAAGCGCGAAGACAAGAGCCATTGGACGTGCCACCCACTTATTTATGCATTAGCCCTTGGCGTATATTGCACATCCTGGACGTTTTACGGCTTAGTTGGCACCGCCTCAAGTAAGGGCTGGAATTTTTTACCCATATTGCTAGGCCCCTTGTTTTTATTTACCTTTGGCTACCCTGTCGTCAAACGTATTTCCTTAATTTGCAGGCAGGAAAAAATTCACAGTATTGCAGACTTTATAGCCTCTCGTTACGGCAAACGGCAAGGTATAGCCACAACCATAACCATTTTAGTTTTGCTTGCCACCATACCTTATATTGCTCTACAGCTTAAAGCTGTTTCTAGCACGCTATATCTTGCTATAGGTAGTGATACACAGTTCAACAGCTTTAACCTCACCCTGGCCATTACCGTCAGCATGATTGCTTTCACCCTATTACTCAGCACCAGGCAGTTAGATGTTGCGGGTTATCACAATGGTTTAATGACAGCCATTGCTTTTGAATCTTTAGTAAAAGTTACTGCTTTTGGCATCATTGCATTTTTAGCGATTAGAATGCTAAACACAGATGCAAGCCCAGCAAATTTAGCAAAAGCTTTGCTGCCATTTAGAAGCATAGAATTTAGCTTACGCTTTATCGTTGAAGTTTTTATTTCTGCTTGTGCAATCTTCTGCTTGCCGCGTATGTTCCATATCGCTTTTGTTGAACAGTTGAGCAACAAGCATCTGCGTACTGCTAGATGGGCATTTAGTCTGTACTTAAGCTTAATTATATTATGCATCTTCTTAATAGCCTGGGCTGGCAATAGCGTATTCACCAATACTGGTGTTAGTGGTGACAATTTTGTTCTTACATTACCTTTAAGTATCGACTCTAAAATTATCACAATGGTTGCTTTTCTAGGTGGCTTTTCAGCCGCGACGGCTATGATCATTGTAGCAACCGTAACACTCAGCCGAATGCTATCTAATGACGTAATACTTCCCCTACTGTTAAAAAAAAATACAGATACAGATAAAGACTATTCAGGTCTACTCCTATTAATAAGAAGGATTACCGTTGCTTTCATTATATCTCTTGGTTTCCTTTATTATATTTTATTAGCTGAAAATGTTGCACTAACCAGCATCGGTTTAATTGCATTTGCGCTTGCTGTACAACTTACCCCTGCAATATTACTCGGCATTTATTGGAAAGGTGGCAGCTACAAGGGCGTATATGCTGGCTTAGCTGCTGGCTCAGTAGTATGGTTTTATTCCTTAATGATTCCTTTGCTATCAGAAGCAAATTTAGTGAATAAAAACTTATTAGAACAAGGCTTGTTCAGCATATCATGGCTGCAGCCACAATTTTTGTTTGGCCTCGATTTTAGCGATGCCTATACGCGCGCCGTCATTACAAGCCTAGGGCTCAATACAGCGTTTTATTTATTTTTCTCTTCATTTTCTAAACCACTTTTAATTGATCGGATACAAGCAAATACATTTGTACATTTTGGTTTAGTCCCCAAGTTACGAAACTCTATTACTAATATTGCATATGAAGACCTCAAGTCACTGATCAAACAATTTTTGGGTGACAAAGGAGCACAAAAACTTTTTCCAAGCGAAGAAATGAGCAACCAAAAAGTTGATACTAACTTCATTAAAGAATGTGAACAACTATTAGCAAGTGTTGTCGGGGTCGCATCATCACAACGTATGATTAACTCTTTAGAAAATGGCGCTAACATAGCGGTAGAAGATATTTTTTCCATTTTTGAGGAAACAACACGCGCCTTACGCTTCAATCAAGATATGCTATATGCATCCTTTGAAAGCGTATCATCTGCCATCAGCATTTGCGATGCCGATTTGCGTATGATTGCATGGAATAAACCCTATGAAAGACTATTTAACTATCCAGAAGGTATGTTAATAATTGGTCGGCCAGTTTATGACTTGCTTGAGCATAATGCCAAAAAAGGATTTTTTGATAGTGAAGACCATAATAAAGCTATTAACAAGAGGCTTTACCATCTCCGTAATGGTAACCCTTATCGCATTATTCGTAGTGTTAACCATGAACTTATTTTAGAAATAAAAGGCACCCCCTTACCTAACGGTGGCTACGTTACAACGTATGATGACATAACTGATTTCATGCATGCACAAGCTGCTTTAGAAGATTCAAATATCACATTAGAAGCACGTGTAATTGAACGCACGAAGACAATAGAAAAAATAAATTTCAATTTACTTAAAGAAATCAAACAACGTAAGCATGTTGAAGAAGAGTTAACAAAAGCAAAAGCTGAGGCCGAAGAAGCTAATGCAAACAAGTCAAAGTTTCTGGCTCAAGCTAGCCACGACATCTTACAACCACTTAATGCTGCAAACTTATACGCTAGCGCACTAGAAGAAACCAAAGACTCAGTAGAAAATGATTACACAACGGCTAGCCACCTTCGAAAAGCTATTCAGTCTACCGAACAAATTATTTCTACTCTATTAGAAATATCACGCTTAGACACTGGCAACATCAAACCCAAATTAAGTGTTTTTAGTGTTAACGATGTACTTAGCGACCTCGTTGATAGGTTTTCTATAACGACTCAAAATAATGTTGAATTACGCTACCGCGCATCATCTCTCTATGTTCGTTCTGACAAAGACTATTTATCACGAATACTACAAAACTTATTATCCAATGCTATTAAATATACGCAATCGGGTAAGATACTAGTAGGTTGCAAACGACAGGAGAACATAGTCAAGATTTCTATTTATGATACAGGCGTGGGTATATCAGAAAAAGATATGCCTTTTATAAGCAATGACTTTTATCGTTGCAATACACACATGTCGAATGGAACAGGCCTGGGTCTTGCGGTTGCTAATCGCTTTTGCGATCTACTCAAGCACAAGTTGTTTATGCAATCGGAGCTAAATAAAGGCAGTGTATTTACGGTTGAGGTTGAACGAGCCAGCCATTCTCAAACACTGACACCTGAAGTTAATATTGAGAAAAAAGGCCAAATAAGCAAAATCAAAGTACTTTACATTGATGATAACCACGACAGTTTAAATGCTACAGCAACATTGTTAAAAAAATGGGGTTGCTCTGTTACAACATGTTCTCAACCCGATGCTGCTTTAAGTAAATATAAAGCGTTCACGCCCAACTTCATTTTAATGGACTATCAATTGGGGGAAAATATTGATGGTATTAGTCTAGCTAAAAAGTTGATCGATACAAATTTATGCGAAGCAGACGTTTGCATTGTATCAGCTGCCGCAGACACGGACGTGGAAAAAATAGCTATGGATAATGGGTTATCCTTTTTACGTAAACCTGTAAAGCCTGCTAAATTGCGCGCCTTGCTTAATCAGCGTGCTAATAATATTATTGAACAATAAGTTGATTAAGTTGAACAACAGCTTGAGTACGATTTGTCACACCTAGCTTACGGAAAATAACAGTAACATGTGCTTTTATAGTCGCTTCAGTTACATTTAGCTCATAAGCAATTTGTTTATTTAACCAGCCTTCTCTTATAAAGTGAAGTACTCTATATTGCTGTGGTGTTAAGTCACTAATTTTTTCTGCTAAGGTTTTTTCTTCTGTTTGTAAAACATTTAAATTACCGCGAAACTTTTCAGGTATCCATTCATCGCCTTCAATGATGGTTTTAAGTGCTTCACTCATCTCATCTACTGATAATGACTTGGGAATATAACCACTAGCGCCATGGCCTATAGCACGACTAATGATCTCAACATTTTCATGCGCAGACACAATCACTACAGGAATCATCGGGAAACGTTTGCGTATACTAATCAAGCCATATAAATCATTACTACCCGGCATATTTAAATCTAGAATCAATAAGTCTAAATCTGTTTTATTTTGTATAGCAACAATTGTTTCATCAAATGTAGCCGATTGGCTCACTTCAACATTTTCTAGGCGTGAATGAATAACCCCTAATAAGGCATCACGAAAAAGTGGGTGATCATCGGCTACATGAAAGTAATACATATCTAACGATTCAGGCGCCCATCAATCAATGAATCAACCACAGCTGGGTCCGCTAAGGTTGAAGTATCACCTAACTCTTGATGCTCATTTGCCGCTATTTTACGTAAGATACGTCGCATAATTTTACCTGATCGCGTTTTAGGTAAACCTGGCGACCATTGAATTAAGTCAGGCATAGCAATAGGGCCTAGCTCTTTTCTAATCCACTGCTTAAGCTCAGCTTTCAAATCATCATCGGGTTCAATATCAAAACGGGCTGTCATATAAATGTAGATCCCTTGGCCTTTAATATCATGAGGATAACCCACTACTGCAGCCTCTACAATAGCATCGTGTGATACCGCCGCACTTTCAATTTCAGCAGTCCCTAAACGATGTCCGGACACATTTAAGACATCATCAACCCGGCCTGTTATCCAAAAATAGTCATCAGCATCACGTTTTGCGCCATCGCCAGAGAAGTACATGCCAGCATGAGTTGAAAAATACGTTTCGATAAAACGTTCATGGTTATTCCAGATAGTTCTAGATTGACCTGGCCAAGAATCTTTTATCACTAAATGTCCGCTAGCCTCTCCTTCAAGTGTTTTACTATCAGCATCCACTATAGCTGGTTGAATACCAAAAAAAGGTAAGCTTGCAGAGCCTGCTTTTAACTCAGTTGCATGAGGCAAAGGTGTAATCAAAAAGCCACCCGTTTCAGTTTGCCACCATGTATCAACAATTGGGCACTGACCTAAACCGAAGCTTTCATGGTACCAACGCCATACTTCTGGATTAATAGGTTCACCAACTGAACCAATAATACGCAAGCTCTCACGTTTACTTGACCCTGTTGCTGTTTCAGCATCTGCCATTAATATTCTTATAGCCGTTGGCGCGGTATAAAAAACACTAACCTTATGTTGATCAATAACCTCACCAAAGCGACCTAAACTTGGATATGTCGGCACACCTTCAAACATGAGTGTCGTTGCACCGTTTGCAAGTGGGCCATATACAATATAGCTATGGCCTGTTATCCAACCAACATCAGCCGTACACCAATAAACATCGTCATCTTTATAATCAAACGTGTAGGCAAAAGTTGAAGCCGCATAAACTAAATAACCACCACTACTATGCTGCAAACCTTTCGGCTTACCAGTAGATCCTGAGGTATACAGAATAAATAAAGGATCTTCGGCATTAACTATAATAGCTTCATGCGTATCTTTTTGTTCAGCTGTTATTTCGTGGTACCAAACATCTCTTGACTCATGCCATGCAATATCACCCTTAGTCCACTGTGTAACTAGCACAGTTTCCACACAGTCCGTACCATCATTTTCAAGCGCTTCGTCAACCCAGTTTTTAAGCGGGATAGCTTTACCACCTCTAACACCTTGGTCAGCAGTAATTACCATTTTTGCGCCACAATCTACAATACGATCAGCTACTGCTTTCGCTGAAAAACCGCCGAAAACAACGGAATGAATTGCACCTATACGTGCACAAGCTAGCATTGCATATGTAGCTTCAGGAATCATTGGCATGTAAATAACGACACGATCACCTTTGCTAATACCTCGGGCTTCCATAGCGTTCGCTAACTTACAAACCTCATGGTAAAGTTCTTGGTAGCTAATATGTCGATTCTGGTCTGGCTCATCGCCTTGCCATATGATTGCTGTTTTGTCGGCATTATTGACTAAGTGTCGATCAACGCAGTTTACACAAACGTTTAATTCGCCATCAGCATACCAGTTAATATGCAAATCTTCTTTTGCATAAGATACATCTTTAACTGATGTAAATGGTTTTTCCCAACTAACTCTTTGCGCTTGATCACGCCAAAAATTTTCATTATTGCCAATCGACTCAGCATAAAGTGATTCATACTGTTGTTTATCGATATGGTTATCAAATTCTACAGGTGCTTGTACTGTAGAGGTGATACGTTTAATCATCTGTTACTCCCCCAATATTACACTGATCAATTTAACAAATTGGCAGCATAATTAAATTAGACATAAGTCGAAAAACCGCTATTTATAGGTTTTTAAGCATATCTGGCGTCACTAATGTGATGCCATCTTCGTTCCTATAAAAGCGTTTTGCATCAAGCTCAGGATCTTCTCCTATCACCAAACCTTCTGGCACATTACAGTCTTGATCTAAAACTACCTTATTCAATCGACAATGTTGATTTATATCACGGCAATACGACACACTTGATGAGCTTACTGTACGAATTTGACGTTATTAAAAAGTTTTGATTGATCTACGGTAGCACCGGACACAATACAACCCGCCGATACAACCGAGT
>JAHDBX010000039.1 GCA_020630145.1 Gammaproteobacteria bacterium
GAACAGCATCACCATTATCATTTAGCGCGTAACCTGCCCCGCTGTTGCCGCCATTAAATCGATCTATATCACCGCCAGCTATAAGGGCTTCGGCTGTCCATGTTTCGGTATTGTGATCAAATTCGCTGTAGTGATTGCTTTGGTTGCTGCTATCGTCGCCCTCGTTCCAGATGGCCTGACTTTTACCTTGGTTATTTTTTGCCAGCAATACGGAGCGCACTAAGCCGGCTGTTGTCCAAACCGGTATATCGAGCTTCCAGCCGCTGCTGATTTTATAGCTGTAGCTGGCTACTTCTCGGTAGCCGGTTTGCGTGAGTACAAGTGCATCACCGTTTGTTTGTACTATCAACCTAAAACCGTTTTGATCTTCTATACCGCTAACTAGCTTGTCGTAGGCTAAAACGGTAGCGGCACCATCCCAATTATTTGTGCCCGCGTTAAAACGACGGGCAAGGATACCGTCCCGCCAAGCATTGCCCGCATCACCCACCAGCCACGCCACGATAAAGTTACCGGCTGCATCTATTCCTACTTCAGCACGAGGGTTGATATCACGGCTATTGTTTACAATATCACCATAGCTGCCATCGGCAAATTTAGCCGCGCCGCTCCAGATTGCACCGTTGTAGTAGCTAAAGTACAAATCTTTTAGTGCACCGTTAAGTTGCTCCCAAACAACGACAGCTTGCCCCACATCATTACGTTTTACTTGTATATTACTGATATCTGCCGAGGCATTGATGCCGGGTAAAGTTGTAATTTGCAGATTATTTACATCCAAGGTATTTGCATGAAGTTGCGATACAAAAAACAATGTGCAAACAAGCAATAGTGCGAATATTTTTTTTATACGAGTAGCCATAGTAGATAATTCTTGAGTCAGTGATTTTGCAGGGAGTAAGAGAGTATTCAAGTGATTATGCTGTTGCATTTTTTGTTCCTTCTGCCTTTTGTTTCTTTTAATCCGTTACAACAGCACCATGCTATTTATCATAGCCAACGGAAGACATTCAATAAGTCAAATTTCAGGCGGTTATTATTGCGGCATCGTATAGCGTCTGTCAACCAGTTTATTCACCCGGTATGCACGCTTTAAAAAGAATTTGTTGTAATTTTAAACACTCATGTAAACAGAACTATTTACTCGGTTTATTAATACCTTATATAACAAGTATTTGTGTAGAAAATAAGTGTTGTAATTTAATTTGCTAAAAACGAATGAAAGCACAACCATTAATAAATAGTAAAACAAGCATTACGACCCCAAAATGTTGTATAGCGATATAACAATTCAATAACGCTCTATAACAATGCATTAACAAATCCATCGCTTATAGACATATCACTTAGCTAAAATAAGGCTATAAAAGCTTTACACTGTTAACAGCAAGTAATTACTTATGAAAAAACTATTTCTTTTATTACCCATCATGTTTTCACAAGCCTGCTCCACACTAAAAGAACCTAGTCATCAAGATTTAATAGCCGATGACTATACTGAAGTTAAGCGTTTTATGAGGCAGTTTATTAAACGCGAAATGAAAAATAATAATATTACAGGCTTAAGCATTTCCTTAATAGACGATCAAAATGTAGTATGGAGTGACGGCTTCGGGTTTGCCGATAAAGAGAACAAGATAAAAGCCTCTTCAAACACTATTTATCGTGCCGGCTCTGTGTCAAAAACATTTAATGCCATGGCTATTATGCAATTAGCGGAACAGAAAAAGTTAGATATCAACCAGCCTCTCGTTACATATCTACCTGCATTTTCAATTAAGAGTCGCTTTGGTTCAACGGATAACATTACCTTAAAAAATATTATGACGCATCACTCCGGTATACCCAGTGATATTGTTAATGGTTTATTTAGTAAAAACCCTAAAAAATATACAACGGTTGTTGAGGATATTAAAGCACATTACACTGCCTACCCTGCGGATAAAATTTTCTCGTATTCGAATGTTGCTATTACTTTATCTGGCCATGCAGTTGAAACGGTTAGCGGCAGTTTATATGAGAACTATATACAAGAGAGCTTACTGTCACCGCTGCAAATGCAGCAGTCCAGTTTTACCGGCATACTACCTACAGATAATGCAGCTAAAGGATATATTAAAGGCAAGTTCACACAAGAGTGGCCGATTAGGGATATCCCTGCGGGCGGACTGAACTCTAGCGTTGTAGATTTAAGCCATTTTTTAAAAATGATTCACGCAGATGGGTCTTACAATCAACATCAGATAATTAAATCCGAAACATTACACGCAATGATGTCTGCACAAAACCAAGATATCGCTTTAGATCTTAATTTAGATATCGGCTTTGGTTTTTTCTCATTCGATGATTACTTATACGACAAGTATAAGGTTGTTGGCCATTCCGGCGCAACAATTGCGCATAGCGCCTTAATTGCTACGGCCCCTGACTTGAAAATAGGTATTGCGTTGCTTGCCAATAGCCCTGCGAACAATGATGCTTTAAATACGATTGCAAAAAAGATCATGCGTTTATCTACCACAATTAAAACTGGTTTAAACCTAGAACAATTGCAGAATAAAAATAGTGTTGCCAATATTGAAAAAGACACCGACCTTTCTGGCTTGTACGCAACCGATCATGGCTTAGTAAAAATTGAAGGCAAGCCCGGTCATTATAAGCTGAAAGTAGGTAGTGACAATTTCATCTTAAAACAAAGAAAAGATAATACGTATATGATTCAATATAAGTTATTTAATTTTATACCTATAAAGATTGGCGGGCTAAGTGAAATAAAGGTATTTGCAAAAAAGGTATTGCAACACCCCTTATTAGTCGGTGACATTAATGGTAATCAATTTATTTTAGGTGAACAAATTACACCTCAAAAAAGAGTACCCGCTTGGGACATGCGCCTTGGCGAGTACTTAACGACCACACCGCTAAAGTGGAGTAGCGAGAATATAGAACACATTAGATTCACATATAAAAACAATGTATACATCGCTGAAGTGACAACAAGTAATGGCAATACTATTTCTTACCCAATTGCACCTATTAATAATGATGAAGCTATTATTCTTGGTTTAGGCCGTGGCATGCGAGAAACTCTATATGCCAGCTCGTCTAACAATGAAGAACAACTGAACTACTCTGGTATGGCATTTAAACGGCGCTAAAAACACCTCATAAATAAAAAAATTTTATCTGTTACAATAAAAACCTGACAATTATTGTTGCAGGTATAACAAACATGGACTCTTCTTTAGAAAAAGGGCGCAAGTTACTACAAGATATCGACCCTGAATTAGAATCAATACTGGCTGAACGCTATGACCACTTAGTGCCTGAGTTCGCTGAATCAGTAGTCGACATGGCTTATGGTAGAATGTATGCACGCGAGGGCTTAGATATTAAAACACGTTTATTAGCGACTATTGCAGCCCTTACCGCATTGGGTGCACAAACAGCACCACAATTAAAAGTGAATATAACGAATGCTTTGAAGGCAGGCGTAAGTAAAAGAGAAATTTGCGAAGTTATTTTTCAAATGACTTTATATGGTGGCTTTCCTGCTATGGTAAACGCAATGAATGCCGCTAAAGATGTATTTAAGGAACAAGAAGCGTTATGAAAAATGCAAGACTAGCAAGAACGATACGACAAGGTAAATGGCGCTATATATTTTTATATGGTGTATTAGGCTGGGGAATTGGCTCAGCTATTTTATACTCTTTATTTTTGCATATAACTGGCAGCGCACATTTCACAAGCAGCATAAAACTAGCTTTAATTTTATTTCCAATTGCCGGTTTTTTTTGGGGCTTGGTTATGTGGCGAATACTCAATAAAAAACATCAATCTCAAAAGCATAAAATATCAGACTTAATATGAACCTAGACACTTACAAAGCGCTTTTATCTACCGATGTTTCTGATGCAATGGATGTAGGTTACGCAATGGATATTGGTATTCATAGCTTATGGACACCCACACCGAAGATTATGGGTTTTGCATACACGGTAAAATGTGTAAACATGAGCAATACATATTTACACGATGCAATTTATCAAGCGCCACAAGGTTCTGTTGTGGTCGTTGAAGCCGATGCCAATAACTATGCTATAGCTGGCGGCAATGTTTGCCAAGTAGCAAAAGACAATGGCATTGCCGGCTTTGTAATAGATGGCGTGATACGCGATATTGCTGAAGTACGTGATTGCCAGTTTCCTGTATTTGCTCGCGGCGTATTCCCTAAGCCTGGCAACAAAACAAAACACGGTTCATGCCAAGAAACGATTACTTGCGGCTCTGTTACAGTCAACGATGGTGATTTAATCGTAGCTGATGAAGAAGGCATTGTTGTTGTGCCTAAGCAAGACATGCCGTCTATTTTAGATAATGCACTTGAAAAACAAAAAAAGGCAAGCGAACAAAGCTTAAGCCAGTGGCGTGAAAAACACGAAGCTAAAATAAAACAAGTACTACGTTAAATATAAAAAGACTTAAGTAAAATGCTTAAGCCTTTTTATACATGTAAAGTAGTAATTAGCGATTACCTTTTAATATAACTCGCTATTAGGTTTTGCGCTTTAACCAGCCACTCCGGCGTAGACTCTCCAAAACCAGACATTTCTATTTTAGGGTGTGACTTCATCACATTCGCCAATGCCACTTCTTGGCTGGGGTATACGTCAACAAATAAAACGCTTTTTCCCTTGTGTAATAAATTTTGAAACCGTTCAAAGTTTACATTGGGTTTTTGAATACCAATAAACCCGCCCTCCCATGTGCAAAAGCCTAATATTATAATCGCCAAAAATATAAAGGGCAGCCAACCAGCCGGTGATGTATGCCAAGCCAAGATATAAACCAGCAACAATAAAAGCATTGCTGCTAACGCACCAATTAAAGCTCCCATTTGAGTAGAATGAATAACATCTTGTTTTAAAACTGAAGACACCTTATGCAAATGATGAATATCGACTTCGGCATCATTTTCACTCAGCACATGAATTTGCGGCTTGGTAAAGCCATTTTTTTCTAAATCATTTTCAACCACTTCTAACTCATCAAGATCATCAGAAACATAGTAATGTCTTAACATAGCTACCTCCAATCGTTATTTATTGATTATCTTTTCTCCACATTGCTTATATCATTATTATTCAGGCAAAAATGCTCCCAAGGCACGCCCGCTACCTTGTTTAAGTATAGTTCTTTTTTAGAAAATTTCAGCGTTTAATCACAACAGGCCTTTGCGAGCAACTGAATTATTTTGTCAACTTTACGGATGATCACATACATTTCTATACTATTACTTGTTCTGCCTTGTTTTTACTGTTAGTTTATCGAATTACGCATTAATTTTAGGAACATATAAATATGACTCCGGCCATTTGCATTAAGAACCTGAATAAAGTCTATGACTCAGGTTTTCAGGCACTTCGTAATATCAACCTTGACATTAAATCAGGTGAAATTATTGCTCTACTTGGCCCTAATGGCGCAGGTAAAACAACCCTGATATCGACTATATGTGGCATTGCCATGCCAACATCCGGACAAATACTGGTTGATGGTTTAGATATTCAAAAAGACTATCGCCTAACACGCGCCAAAATAGGTTTAGTACCACAAGAACTGACAACGGATGCCTTTGAAACGGTATGGAACACAGTAAGCTTTAGTCGTGGCTTATTTGGCAAAGCGCCTAAACCCGCATTAATCGAACAAGTGCTGAAAGACTTATCTTTATGGGATAAGAAAGACAATATGATTATGACCTTGTCTGGCGGTATGAAAAGGCGTGTACTTATTGCAAAAGCCTTATCGCATGAACCTGAAATATTGTTTTTGGACGAGCCGACAGCAGGTGTTGACGTTGAGCTTAGAAAAGATATGTGGGCAGTCATCAACACCTTAAGAGAAGCAGGCGTAACAATTATATTGACCACCCATTATATTGAAGAAGCAGAAGGCATAGCCGACCGCATAGGCATTATTAATAAGGGTGAAATTATTTTAATAGAAGATAAAGACACTTTAATGCGCAAGCTAGGCAAGAAGAGCGTGATATTACAACTACGTGAAAAACTTAGCACTATTCCTCATTCGTTAACAGCCTACGATTTACACTTGTCTGATGATGGCTATGAACTCACCTATACTTTTGATACCCAAGGTGAACGACTCGGTGTAACAGCACTGATGGATGAATTAAAAAGTATCAATATTAGCTTTAAAGATATAGACACGAAAAAAAGTTCTCTAGAAGAAATTTTTGTACAGCTTGTAGAGGAGAGCCAACAATGAATTTTTATGCGGTAAAAGCCATTTATAAATTTGAGATGGCGCGAACATTTAGAACACTATTACAGAGTGTGGTTTCACCTATTGTATCAACCTCCCTTTACTTTATTGTTTTTGGCTCGGCTATTGGTTCACGTATTCAGGAAGTTGACGGCATCACTTACGGTTCATTTATTGTACCCGGCCTGTTAATGTTATCTTTGCTTACACAGAGTGTCGCTAACGCCTCCTTCGGTATTTATTTTCCAAAGTTTACAGGGACTATTTATGAGCTGCTTTCAGCACCTGTATCGATGCGTGAAGTTGTTTTAGGTTATGTAGGTGCGGCTGCATCGAAGTCATTATTATTAGGCTTAATTATTTTAGCAACCGCCGGCTTCTTTGTACCTTTACAAATTGCACATCCATTTGCGATGTTATTCTTTTTAATATTAACCTGCATCACCTTTAGTTTACTGGGTTTTATTATTGGCATATGGGCAGACAACTTCGAAAAATTACAACTTATCCCGCTGCTGGTTATTACCCCCTTAGTATTTTTAGGCGGTAGTTTTTACTCTGTAGATATGCTGCCGGGCTTTTGGCAAAAGGTGGCTTTACTTAACCCAGTTTTATATTTAATTAGTGGTTTCCGCTGGAGCTTTTATGAAATATCGGATGTGAATGTAGGTATTAGTGTTGCCATGATTTTATTGTTTTTATCTATGGCTATATTCACTGTATGGCGCATTTTTAAAACGGGTTACCAATTACGTAAATAAAGCGCGTAGAAATATTTCTATCGCGCTTTTAACACTAAAACATTATGTAATCATTAATGGCTCAGCATCCATGGCCGCATGGTCGGGAACATTTTTTCGCCTTGCGCGGTATACATTAATTTCGAACCACCGGGTTTATGTGAATCACAGCCACAACCTGCGCTATGTTCCTCATCGTTTTCCCGTCTATCCTTAGTCGAATAAACGGGTTCGTTTTGGCTACGCTCATTCGTCTCATTGGCTTTGCGCATTTCTGGCGACATCGCCAAAACATCTGGCGCTAACCTTATGATTCTTGCCGAGGTTGTTCCACATGTAGGGCAGTCTTTTGGTAATTGCGACTCGTCCATAGCCGCAAGTTCATAGAAGACACCGTGATCTTTGCATTTATATTCATAAACAGGCATATATACTCCTCTTTAAATAGTAACAAGTAAACTTATAAGTCTGGCGCTAGTGGTATATCCACTGAGCCATCTAGGTGTTTTTTCGGGCCTTCGCTATTGGGCTGAACATCAAATTCAAAAATGTCGGTCGGCAGCCATAAGGTCGCACAGGCATTCGGTATATCGACCACTCCACTAATATGCCCTTGAACGGGCGCCGTACCTAAGATAGCGTAAGCCTGTGCCCGTGAGTAACCAAATTTTTCTAGATAGTTAATGGCATTTAAGCATGCTTGGCGATAAGCAATATGTACATCCAAATAATGCTGCTTGCCACTTTCATCAACCGAAATACCTTCGAAAATTAGATAGTCATCGTATTTTGGCGTAATTGGACTTGGCTTGAAAATAGGATTTTTAATTGCATATTTAGACATGCCGTCTTTAACCAAATTAACACGCATATGAATCCAACCGGCCATTTCAATAGCACCGCAAAAAGTAATTTCACCATCGCCCTGACTAAAATGTAAATCACCTACTGACAAACCACCACCATTAACATACACAGGAAAATAAATTTTAGACCCGCGTGATAAATCTTTAATATCACAGTTACCGCCATGCTCTCTAGGTGGCACTGTACGTGCGCCTTCCGCAGCAGCCGCTGCACGTTCATCACCTTGCAAACGCCCCATATGGGCAGTTTCGGCATCAGGTAAGGTTGCTAATGGTGGTGTACTTTCTGGTGCCGTGTCAAACAAGGCTTTTTCACGTGTATTCCACTCTTCTAACATCTCTTTTGATGGCAAGCACCCAATTAAGCCTGGATGAATTAAGCCTGCAAACTCTACACCTGGCACATGTCGTGAACTGGTAAACATACCTTTAAAGTCCCAAATAGATTTTTGCGCCTCAGGAAAGTGTTCCGTTAAAAAACCACCGCCATTTTGCTTCGAAAAGAACCCATTAAAGCCCCATTGGCTATCATCAAAGGTACCAATATCTAATATATCGACGACGAGTAGATCGCCAGGCTCGGCACCTTCTACTGCAACTGGACCGGATAAAAAATGCACCTGACCCAAGTCTACATCTCGCACATCAGCGGCATCATCATTATTCGCAATTTGCCCGCCTGTCCAGTCATAACATTCAATAATAAAATCATCACCGGGCTTAACGGTTTCCACCATAGGAATATCTGGATGCCAACGATTATGTATTTTATCGTTATCGTAAGGTGATTCATTCAAATTTACTTTAATTATGGTTTCAGTCATGTTTCTCTCCTAATTTAATTTTTTGGTTTATTAATGCGGCGCTTATACGGATAAGTATTTTTTAATTTTCTCGGTATTAACATTTTCTTTCATGTCTTCATGAATAAATGTGCCCTTGTCAATAACAATAATTCGATCAGCCACTGCCATGGTAAAACTCAACACCTGTTCTGAAACAATAATGGTGATGTCACGTATTTTTTTTATTTCATTTAACACATTGGCTATATCTTTAATAATTGAAGGTTGTATGCCTTCGGTGGGCTCATCTAGCAGTAATACTTTAGGGTTGGTAACCAAAGCACGCGCGATAGCCAACTGTTGCTGTTGACCACCTGAAAGGTTGCCACC
>JAHDBX010000040.1:0-5103 GCA_020630145.1 Gammaproteobacteria bacterium
GAAACGGAAGCATTAAATTCGAACACGAGTTTGGTTAATAATAGTGACAATAACTTATATTATGAATTTTCCAGACAAAACAACAGCAACACTAACTCTATATACATTCAGAGAATTTATAAATGCTCAAGCTACGCTGTTAACTCGACAAATAATTACAAAGGTCAGTACACAAGCAGTAATGTCGACAACAATGACTATTTAAATTTCATTGAATATCAATGGTACTTCTCTTTTAACAACAACTACGGAAACGTAGTTTTAGTGAACAATGTTGAGCGTACAGAAAACAGTGTTGAAGCAACTATTATCAATGCTAAAATTGAAGATTATAGCGACTGTAACACGGTGTCCATCACCGAAAATCATTATGATTTAGACCTTATATCAAGACAAATTACAGAATATGAAATTACCTTAGATAGCTTTTCAGCTAAAGTCGTAAATAACGCTATAGAACTTTGTTCTTAATCCCCTAGGTATCAACAACTTGGTCTACACCGCCATCTATCCAGTCTCGCATACGACTGCGTATTCTCACTAATGACTCACTATGTATTTGGCAAACGCGTGATTCACTAATATCTAACACGCTACCTATTTCACGTAAATTTAATTCTTTTTGGTAATACAAAGACATCACTAGTTTTTCACGTTCAGGCAAGGTTTCTATACATTCTGCTAAAGCATCATTAAAGTAAGTACGTTGCGTAGCTAGCATTGGGCCAGCATGCTTATCTTCAATTTCGATATCATGATTATTTTCATCGTCAGAGCTGTGCAAACTAAATATTTTAGCACCTGAAGCATCAGCTAAAATAGCATGATATTCTTCCAAGGTTACACCTAACTCTTCTGCAACTTCATGATCTTTTGCATCACGGCTATTACGCGTTTCTACGCTATGCATAGCTTGTGTGACTTCACGTAACTTCCTGTGTACTGACCTCGGTGTCCAGTCACCGCTACGAACCTCATCTAACATAGAACCGCGAATGCGGATGCCAGCATATGTTTCAAAGCTCGCACCCTGTGTTTCATCAAAGTTACGCAGCGCTTCTAATAATCCAATATTACCTGCCTGTATTAAATCGTCAACTTGCACATTAGGTGGCAAGCGCATAACTAAATGGTAAGCTATTTTTTTCACAAGTGGCAAGTACTCAACAACATTCTTGGTACTACACTTATCATCTTCTAGTTTTTGATTTAGATATCCATTCATGCTTATTCTATCCGTGAGAGGTTTATTGAACTATACGTTCAAGGAAAAATTCCATATTGCCTTTGGGTGATTGTATATCCCAACTTTCTATTTGGCTGGCCAGCTTTACAAAAGCATTCGCTGAACGACTACGTGTATAAGCATTCACAACCAACCATTGTTTTTGCACTGCTTTACGTAAGTAATCATCGTGCGGAATCATACCTGCGTACTCAAGGTTTACCTGTAAAAACCGGTCTGTAACAGCTTCTATTTTATTAAATAACTCAACACCCTGAGCCGCTGACTGCACCATATTGGATAAAATTTTAAAGTTTTTAATTTTTGCTTCAGTACTTAAAACTTTAATCATTGCGTAAGCATCTGTTAGTGATGCTGGCTCATCGCATATAACGACGAGGACATAAGCCGATGCTTGACAAAAAGTAATCACACTATCAGATATACCCGCCGCTGTATCAATAATCAATACATCAATCGGTGTGTGCAATTCATTGAAAGCTGTAACCAGGCCTGCATTTTGTTGACTGGTCAAACCTGTCATACCCTTAAGGCCGGAGCCGGCTGGTACTATCTTTATATTTGAAGGACCAGTAACCATGACTTCATCAAGTGATTTTTCTTCATTCACTACATGACTGAGGTTATATTCAGGTTTTAAACCGAGCATCACATCAACATTACCTAAACCCAAGTCTGCATCAAGTAATAGCACTTCATGTTTTCTATTAGCAAGTGCAGCCGCCAAGTTGATAGATACATTAGTTTTACCCACCCCACCTTTACCACTTGTTACAGCAATCACTTGCACTGACTTTTTTGTTGGCGTAGATTGCTGTGAAAAATTAACTAGTCCCATTTTTGTCTCCTATAAACTAGCGACTCTAGCTACCATAGGCCCATAATTTTTAGCCATGGTTGATGAACTGATTGTTTTTTTGTCTTGCGCGGCAAGGCTAACGGACTTACTGATCAACTTAGTAATTTTTGCTTCTTCTATATCATTCGGTACAGTTTGGCCAGTCGTTATATAGGCAACTGGAACCTTGCGTTCTAATACTGCACTAATCACATCACCAAAATTTACCGCTTCGTCAGTTTTGCTTAAAATAGCTGCCTTTAAATTCAATGATGAGTATCGATCAATAATTTTGTTTAATGAGCTGTACTGTGTGTTAGCTGATATCGTTAAGTAATGATCAATTTGGTTTTCCGCGTCTAAACTTTGGTTTTGCAATTCTTGTATATGTTCATTAAAACCAGGGTTATTTGGACTCATTCCTGCGGTATCAATCAATATCAATTTTTTGTGGTGCAAACTAGCTAAAATATCACTCAATTCATTTCTATGCATTGCCGTTATAACCGGCGCACCAATTAAACGGCCATAAGTCATCAGCTGATCATGCGCACCAATACGATAGTGATCATAGCTAATTAAGGCCACGCTATTTTCTCCATGTCGAGTAATAAACTTTGATGCTAGTTTTGCAATAGTTGTTGTTTTGCCTACACCAGTAGGACCAACCAGAGCAATACGGCCACCATCCTTTATTATGTTGTCGTGCGTTACGCCCATTTCTTTAGCCCAAATACCCAGCGTTTGCCGCCATGCTAATGTCTTATCGGTATTTTCGTCAATTTCTGCAATAATCTTTTGTGACAACTCTTGCGTCAAACCAATTTTTGCTAATTTAACTAGCATAGCTGCCCGCATAGGGTTTGTTTCTGACCACCTGCTCCAGCCAGCTACTTCAAACTGGTTTTGAAGGCTATCCTTCAATACGCTGATTTCACTGCTCATACGCTTAATCACAGGCTTCTGCTGCTTACTAATGGTGTTGCGCAAAGCTTTCATTTCTTTTTGCAAATACTTAACAACAGGAACCTGACTGTTTTGTGCTTTTTTAGAATTGATACTAATATCTGACTGCATTTGCTTAAGCTCTTTACGCAAGGCAACTATTTGTCTGTCTGTTTGCTTTTCGTGGTCGTATATCACTTGACTGTTGAAACTTTGTGAGTCTAGTAACTGCTTAATATTTAATAAATCTGACTTTAAACCATTCAAAGCATGCTCTTGCTGCAATAATGATAGCTGATTCTCCCTATTGATATTACTCTCAACAATTTCAGCTGCCGGAGTATTGATCGTAGGTGTGGATTTTGGCTTAGGCGTCTTATGACGCGTCATTAACCCTTCTGCCTGGTGTGTGAACTTCGAGAAGTCTTTACTTACATTGTCAGCTAATGCATTGATACTAAGACTGTTTTGACGAGTATTTTCCCTATTATCAAAATACGGCTCTAACTTATCTTTATTAACATCACTTGTCGCAATTATCTCTACGCCTTTGACATGTTTACGCGAGCCTAAAATAATAGCCTCGCCGCCTAAAGCCTCTTTAACTTTATTGATACCTTCTCGTGAGGTTTTAGCATAAAACTTATGTACATCCATGTTATCCCTTCCTTGCCAATTAAAGTTACTAATTGGTCTTGCTGTTTAAGTCGGTAAATTTAGGCTGCCGCCTGATTACCTACGCCTTTTCTTTTTAATTCATTACCTATTGAAGCTATGATCTTAATTTTTTTGTTTTCAGAAATCTCGTTGTAAGCTAAAACACGTAAACCCGGTATTGAATGCGCTATTAATTTTGCCAACCATTTTCGCAAAGCTGGTGAAACTAATAAAACGGGGCTATGCCCAAAACTTTCTTGCTGCTTAAATACATCCGTTATAGAACTAAATAAACGTTCTGCAAAATCAGGCTCAATACCAATACCGCCACTTTCCTGATTACTCGATAATGATTGAAGCAATAACTGTTCCAAGTCATTGTCTATTGTCATTGCCACCAGTTCATCATGCAAACCCATAGCATCCTGTGTGATATGGCGTTTCAACGATATTCTCACAGCAGCAGTTAATGTGTCAGCATCTTGAGTATGCTGCGCTTGATCTGCCAGTGTTTCAGCTATTGTGCGTATATTTCGTATAGAAATCTTTTCTTCAAGCAAGTTTTGTAACACTTTTACAAAAGTAGCTAAAGGAATCAGTTTAGGAATTAAATCTTCAACTAACTTAGGCGCCTCAGTAGATAAACCATCAAGTAATTGCTGCGCTTCTTGATAGCCAAACAAATGATGCGCTGATGAGTTAATGATTTGACTTAAGTGCGTCAAAATTACCGTATTGGGGTCAACAACTGTATAGCCAATGCTTTTCGCATGGTCTTTTTGACCATGTTCAATCCAAACAGCATCCATATTGAATGCCGGGTCTTTAGTTTCTATACCCTGAATTTTTGTTGTAACAGAGCCTGAGTCTATAGCTAGTAATTTATCCGCATAAATAATGCCCTCACCTTCAGGCACACCTAACAAATAAATTTTATAGCCATTAGGAGGTATATCCAAGTTATCCCTGACATGAACGGTATGAATAAGAAAACCAAGCTCTTGTGATAGTTTTCGTCGCGTGCTCCTAATTTGCTCCACCAATTTACCGCCTTGGTCCACGTCTAGCAAAGGAATTAAACGAAAGCCAATATCTAATGCGATAATATCAAGTGACTTAATTTCGTTCCAATTCAACTCCTTGTTAGCCAGTGGCGCTTCCTCAACTTCATCAACAACCTCAACAACCGTTGGCTTAATAAACTTATCTCTAAAAGCAATAAAAAACAATAGTGCAGAAAAGCTTAAGAAAGCAAAATTAGGCATACCTGGCACCAAACCAATAGCTCCCATAATTGATGCTGACACCAGCATGACTTTTCGTTGACTAAAGAGTTGAAAGCTAACAACACTGTTCATATCTTGCGAAGATGACACACGCGTTACAATAATAGCCGTAGCAACAGATAACAATAAGG
>JAHDBX010000040.1:5113-9039 GCA_020630145.1 Gammaproteobacteria bacterium
ATATTCATAAAGAGAATGAGTATGCCTGCTACAGCATCACCACGGACAAACTTACTTGCACCATCCATTGCACCATAGAAATCTGCTTCGCGACTTATATCTTCACGTCTTAACTTCGCTTCTTCATGATTAATAATACCCGCATTAATATCAGCATCAATTGCCATTTGTTTGCCAGGCATAGCATCTAAAGTAAAACGTGCTGTTACTTCAGATACACGCCCTGCACCTTTAGTAATAACAATGAAATTTATAATGACTAAAATAGCGAACACAATAATACCAACGGTATAATTACCACCTATTACAAACTCACCAAATGACTTGATTACATTACCCGCAGCGGCAGTACCTGTATGCCCTTCTATCAATACAACACGCGTGGAAGCAATATTAAGCGCTAAACGTAACATAGTAGCAATTAGCAGGACTGTTGGGAAAACACTAAAATCTAAAGGCCTCAATGAGTAAATAACAACCAGTAAAACGATTAGTGATAACGATATATTGAAGGTAAACAGCATATCTAGCATCAATGCTGGCAAAGGCACCACTACCATCATTAGCATCAATAACATCACTAGAGGTGTACCTAAGCCCGAGGTAAGTATCTTCTTAAATATGTCGCTATTCATAATTAGTATTTATACTCTTCAGGTATGTCTAAGTTACTGGGTTTATCAGGCAACTGATTCTTTTCATTACGTAAATTATTCTCGACTTGATATAGATAAGCCAATATCTTAGCCACTGCCAAATACAGTCCAGCAGGTATAGCCTTGCCCACATCCACAGAATAGTATAAAGAACGTGCTAAAGGTGGTTCTCTATATACAACTACACTATTTTCTCTTGCTATGGTTTTTATTCTGTCCGCCATATGGTCAACACCCTTTGCCACTACTATAGGCGCTACATTTGAATCGTGTTCATAACGTAGGGCTACAGCATAATGATCTGGGTTAACAATCACAGCATTAGCCGTGGGTACATCTTGCAACATTTTTCGTTGCGACTGCGAACGTTGTATTGCACGTATGCGTCCTTTAACTTCAGGATTCCCTTCAGTATTTTTATTCTCATCTTTAATTTCCTGCTTAGTCATGCGTAATTTTTTCGCATAACTCCACAGTTGATATGGAACATCTATTAAACAAATGATAAATAATGGCAAGAGCAGTATTAAAAATATGTTTGAGATGATATTAAACATCGAATAAATAGCAATCGTGACATCTATTTTTGATAAAGCATGAATTTGTTCACGCAACAGGTATAAACCTACAAAAGCAAAACATAAAATAAAGAAAAATTTCAGAACTGACTTTATCATTTCAACAAAGCTATTCAGTGAAAACATACGTTTAAAGCCCTTAACAGGGTCAAGTTTTTCTAACTTAAGGCCAAGTGACTCAATTGAGTAAGTAAACTTCCCTCGCAAAACAAACCCAGATAAAAAAGATATAAAAAATGCTGCAAATAAAACAAAAAATATACTTTTTACACCTTCTACAATCGCAGTAAAAAAATATGAAAAAAGCATTTTATTTGACAAAACTATAACGGCTTTATCAAACACATAAACATGTTCAAAAATATCAAATATGTATTTTGCCGTAGTTTTAGCGGAAAAATAGAGAGTGACGCCAACAAACCCCATTATTAAAAAGCTACTTAAATCTTTTGACTGAGCAACATCACCTTTGTTTACAGCATCCTGTTGTCGTTTGGGGGTGGGCTGTTCCGTTTTATCTTGAGCGCTATTATTTTCGGACATTAGGAAACCATGTCTGGCATAAGCGAAGAAAAGTAATTCAGTTGCGCCTGAATCAAATCTGAAAACGTACTAATAATATCCGCTATAAATATGAGTACTGCAACGTATCCTAAAAACAAAGTCATGGGAAAACCAACTGTAAAAATATTCAGTTGCGGAGCCGCCCTACTCATTACACCCATAATAATATTAATACTGAGTAAGCTCGTTAATATAGGTAAGGCAATAAGTAAAGCTGAAGAGAATATTGTTGTAGAACTTAAGACCAAACCATATAGTATATTGATATTAAAGACTTGATCTATTGGAATATGGTAAAACGATAGTGCAAAAATTTGCACCATAAGCAAATGTAAATCTACTGAAACAAAGTATAAAGTAATAAAAACCAGAAAAAGTTGGCTTAGTAAAGGTACATTATGTCCATTTGAAGGATCAACAATTTGTGCAAAAGCTAAACCCATAGACATAGAAATAGCTTCACCAGCAACAGTCACTGCCTGAAAACCCATTTGCAAAATAAACGCAAATATATAGCCTATCAGCAACTGAGATGCAGCTAATAATAAACCTTTAACAGAAAACATATCTATTTCAGGAAATTCAATAATTGTAGATACAAAAAATGCAATAAAAATTGAGAAAACGATCCGTATTCTCATGGGTATAAGAAAACTACCAAAAATGGGCATATAAAGCATCATTCCTGTAACACGGAAAAATGGGTAGTAGAATTGTAGCAACTCTTTTTTTAAACCAATATCAACAACTAACATTAGCCAACCACATCAGGTATTGAAGAGAACAGTTCAACTGTAAAATTAGTAAGCACCTCTAATATCCACGTGCCACCTATAGCCAGTACTAAAATAATGGCTAGTATTTTAGGTATAAAACTTAAAGTCATTTCATTAATCTGTGTGGCAGCTTGCAGCATGCCAATTAATAAGCCAACGACCAATGCAGATAGTAGTAAAGGTGAGCTAACCAACACAAGAATATAAAGTGCCCCCTGTGAAATATTAATGACGTCATCAGCATCCATATATAAACCTATGCAAAGCTATTAGCTAAAGACCCGAGTATTAACGCCCAACCATCTACCAGCACAAACAACATAATTTTAAACGGTAATGAAATAATAAGAGGAGATAACATCATCATACCCATAGACATCAATACGCTAGCGACAACTAAATCAATAATTAAAAAAGGAATAAATAGTAGAAAACCTATCTGAAAAGCGGTTTTTAGCTCACTAGTAACAAAAGAAGGCAGTAGAATATGTAAGGGAATACTCTGTGTATCTTTATATACTCCCTTTTCAGCCAGGTCAGAAAACAATGCTAAGTCATTTTCTCTAGTTTGTGCTGCCATAAAATTTTTTATCGGCAACATTGTCTTTTCTAAAGCTTCCTTTGCTGTAATTTTTTCTTCCATATATGGAAAAACACCTTCTTCAAGTGAAACCGTATAAACAGGCATCATAATGAATAATGTTAAAAAGAGCGATAAACCTAATAAAATTTGGTTGGAAGGTGTTTGCGTTGTACCTAGTGCTTGTCTCAGTATCGCTAGTACAATAATAATTCGTGTAAATGATGAAGTTGTGAGCAATAACGCAGGTAAGAACGTTAGCGTTGTCATAAACAACAAGGCTTGAATATTCAAGCTATACTCTGTATCACCGCCTAGGTCTTTAACCAATACACCCGGTAACTGTGACTGCGCAAAAGTGTCATTAGATATGAATGTGATCAGCAATATAAATGTTAAAGGTATTAATTTCATCTTTTATATACCTTCTCAAGAATATACTTAAAGCTATTTTCTTCCTTGCTTTCAAGATCAAAACCCTCAGTAGAAAGCCCCTCTCTTTTATCTAATAAAACACAATTATTTTGATTAACGTACAATAAATATGCACAATCTTTATACTGGAAGTCTAAAATTCTATCTTTATTATTTATAAATACTGTATCAAGCACTTTAAAATACTGTTTATTAATACCTGAAACAAATTTATGCTTAAAAACCAGTAAAACAATAAAAAATAATGCAATGACAAATATCATCATAATGACTATTTTTATGACTAATGAAGCTGCTATCCCATCCATGTAGCAATATCCTTTTTATTATGTGTCTA
>JAHDBX010000041.1 GCA_020630145.1 Gammaproteobacteria bacterium
CACGGTACTCAAGTAGAGCGCTTGCCGGAAAGCTATAAACGCTATTTGTCACACTTCTTCCGGAAGCATTTAAAATTACATGGTACACCTGTGCGTATAGAGTTTAAAACCTCAGATAACCCATATAAAGACAAAAAGAATAAGTTAACAGAGCGACAAATCAACAAGCGTAGACGCATGATGAGCCATGTTAAGGGCCGTAAATCATAAAAAAATTACGTAAAGTTGAGCTTAATCACAGTTTTGTAAACCTAAATTGGTTTGCGCTCTTTAATAGGGCATAATTACACTCATCGTTCGGAGACCTTATGCCTAATAAAATAGTTCTACTAACCATTATTGGTTTAATTGCAACCATTGGCATTTTCTTAATAGATTTAAATACCCCTAGAGGCGTTGCGTTAGGCGTAGTGTATTTAGGTATGATATTTGTTGGCCTCATCATTAAGCACCGTGTTGTCGTTATTGCTTTTGCCTTTATTGCTACAGCGCTTGTATTTGCCGGTTATTTCTTCTCTCCAACCTCTATTGACGTGACAACAGCCTTGATTAACCTCGGCTTAACGCTGTTCATTATTTGGCTAGCCGCTTTAATGTTAATTTTTCATTTGGTGCAAGAACAAAAGTTTACGGCTAAGTTGGCAGAGTTAGCGAATCATGATGCCTTAACTAACTTGCATAACAGGCACTACTTTAATCAAGAGCTAAGCAAAGAAGTTGCCAAGAGCCGCCGTTATAAAATTCAACTAAGCTTGTTAATGATTGATATTGATCACTTTAAAAAAGTGAATGACACCTATGGTCATCCCGTCGGTGATCAGGTTTTAAAGTCACTCGCTGACATATGTCGAACAGTTTTACGTGACGTAGATATTATTGTACGTTTTGGTGGCGAAGAGTTTATTGTGATTTTACCGTCTACCAATATTAGTGGGGCCTTGCTAACGGCTGAAAGAATACGCGCAGGTGTCGAAGAGTTTGATTTTACATATGAAGATACAAGCCTTAAAGCAACGGTGAGTATTGGTGCAACATCTTACGACAACAATGATTGGACAGATAAAGATTTAATCAAGGCAGCAGATATTGCACTTTATCAAGCTAAAAAGAACGGTCGTAATCAAGTCTGCGAGTTTGATGAAGAAAAAACACAGTTTCGAATGGCTATGGCCGAAGAGGCTTAATTTTTCTTCTTAGCTGGGTCTTCCGCCTTTTCTTTGGGTCTATTTTCAGGGGTTAAGAAGTAAATTGGATCTACCCACGTCCCATTTAAACCCACCGCCCAATGTAAATGCGGACCGGTTACACGGCCTGTTGCGCCAATAGCGCCAAGTACATCACCTCTTTCAAGTTCCATCCCTTTTTTTACATCAATACGGCTTAAGTGAGAATACATGCTGACTAAGCCGGCACCATGAGCAAGCAGCACAGTATTGCCCGTATAGAAAAAATCACCCGTATCGACTACAAGTGCTTTAGCAGGTGAATATATAGGGGTGCCTGTTGGTGCGGCTATATCCAATCCACGGTGAGGGTTTTTGGGTATAGTATTTATGAATCGTTTTTTGCCATAAAGACTGCTAAAGCGCCCTGTAGTGGGTAGGTCAAATGCAAAGTCAGGTTTGCTGTCTAACCAATAACGCTTAGCTTTACCAATACGTTTATTTTCTCGAATAATTCTATCCCAGTCTTGCTTAGGTGGGTTCACTTTATTTTTATTGGCAATGGTTATATGTGACTCTGCATACTTTTTATTGGCAATATCAACCGAGCGGGTTTCAGATGTATTGTCTTGCCATGCAATATTAAGCTCAATTTTATTCTTCGGCTTTAATACAGATAGGCCAACAACGGCAAACCAGGTGTCATCTTCGTTAACAACTGTTACGCGGCGTTTCGCTAATTTTACATAAGGTGCTTTGGGGTGTACTAGGGTTGAGCCTAAATTAACCAGAGCAACGCCGCCATGTATACGTGATTCTTCAGGTAAAGCCATCGCGGCAGTACTTATTGATAACAATATTAATAAACGAAGCATAGTATTAGTCTTTATAGTATTGGCTGAAATAGTCTACCCATAGCTTTGTTGCTGAGCACGTTGCTATGGGCATCGCAAACAAGTTTAACACAGGAATTACTGTTAATAGCATTATGCCAAGTCCAAAGCCTAATGCTACTTTTCTATGATGCTTTAATAGGCTGAGTTGTTGGGTAAATCGAATGTTGTGATTACCCATAGGGTAGTCCATATATTCAACGCATAATAACCAGGAGCCAGCAATTATCCATACAAATGGCATGGCTAAATTGATTACAGGTATAAAAGATAGAATGATAAGAGGAATAGAGAATAATAATATATAGGTGAGTTTTCGTAGTTCACAGCCAATCATGTGGGCTAGCATTTTAAATTTTTTGATTAAACGCCCATTTGACGGCGGTGGATAACCAACCAGTAAGGTTTCCACTTTTTCAGATAAAAAGCCATTAAAGGGTGCGGCGATAACATTTGCCAATATGGTTACCACATAGAAACTAATAATTAGGACGAGTGGAACAATGAGAAATGATAATAGTGGGGCTAGCCAGCTCAAAAAGCTAGGTAAGTAACTATTAACAAACTCGGTAAAATATTGTATCTTGGTATAGCCAAACCATAGTGCGCTGGCGAGTAAAAGTATGCTACATAATGCAGGTAGTAGCACATGCCAACGTAAGGCGGTATGTCTGACTAAAGTGAAGCCGCTGAAAGCATAATTAAAGCCTTGTAAAAATAGGGTCATATGTTTTTATGTGTTTTTGTGATTTATGTACGGTATTTTTTGCTGGTTTCATTATACTCAATGAATAAGCTATATAACAATAACGAGATTTTAATTATGTTTTATCGACTGTTACTTATAATAATTCCTTTGTGTTTTTCTGGAGCAGCATACGCTGAAAGTTTTTTTAATAAAGTGCTAACCAATGAGCCGGGTGAAATGGGATACAAATATGTATCACTCACCTTTGTTGATAATCGCACCTTTGATAGCGGTATTAGCTTCTATGGCTCTTTTCCTCTGGCGAATAATGTCGTTGTAGACACGTACTACGAAGCACTTTCAGATATAACCGTTATTGGTGTAGGCGGTCTTTTGCATCAAACAACGGGGTTAATTGATGACGCTGATATTAATTTAGCGGCGGGTTTTCGACGTTACTCGTATGATGCAGGCGGTTCAGATTCAGGGCTCGTTGCGTCTTTAGGCGTTCGCAAAGAAATGAACCCAGATTTCGAGCTAAATACAAAAGCAACGCTAGCATTTGTTGATGATACTGACTTAGAGGTAGAAGTGGGCGCAGTATATGAGATTACGAATGCCCTGCATCTTGATGGTAAAGTAACATTTGCTGATACTGATAAGTTAAATATTGGTATCCGATACTATTTAGATTAAACGATAAAGCGTTGAAAGGCCCTAAAACGGGCCTTTTCCACGTGTTCTTGTCCTGACTAAACAATATTTGAGTGATTTCAGCATTTTGGCTTGCGGGCTATTCATTCTGCTTTGGGTATGCCGGATTATGGACAGGAAAAAACCATCCTTCTCTTAATAATTGTGCTTATAACTAAGCGCCGAAATTTGTATATGGGTGGTATAATCTGCCCCGGAGAGGTGATTGTCATCGTTTTTCAGTCTTGGATTAAGGTATTTGACATAATACTTCCATATTGCGCAAATAAAGTCGCAAATACAGCATAAAGATAAATTTTAAGGGTAATTAATGCGTCTCAAACATATTAAGTTGGCGGGCTTTAAGTCGTTCGTCGATCCGACAACTATTCATTTTACTAAAGATATGACCGGTATTATCGGTCCAAATGGTTGCGGTAAATCCAATACCATTGATGCTGTGCGTTGGGTAATGGGTGAAAGCTCCGCAAAACAATTGCGTGGTGAGTCGATGGACGATGTTATTTTTAAAGGCTCTTCATCGCGTTCAGGCGTTAGCCGTGCTTCTGTTGAATTAGTATTTGATAATACTGAGCAGAAATTAGTGGGTCAATATGCTGAATACAACGAAATAGCTGTTAAACGTGAAGTAACCAAAGATGGTAGCTCCAACTACTATTTAAATGGCGCACGCTGCCGTCGCCGTGACATTTCTGATATCTTCCTAGGTACGGGCTTAGGGCCACGTAGCTATGCCATTATTGAACAGGGTATGATCTCGCGTGTGATTGAGGCTAAACCTGAAGAGCTACGTGTTTATTTAGAAGAAGCTGCTGGTATTTCCAAGTACAAAGAGCGTCGCCGCGAAACTGAAAATCGTATTCGCCATACACGCGATAATTTGGATAGATTAAATGATTTACGCGAAGAAGTTGAAAAGCAGTTACGGACATTAGAGCGTCAGTCTAAACAAGCTGAAAAATATAAAGAATTTAAAGGCGAAGAGGCACGTAAAAAAGCTGAATTGCTTGCTTTACAATGGCAAACGTATAATGAAAAAGTAAAAACTGATCAGCAAGAAATAGATCAGCAAGTGACTAAGGTTGAAGCGGAAACGGCTAATTTACGCCATGTAGAAACTGATATCGAAAAAGCACGTCAAGATAGCCAAAAGTTAAATGATGCTCTGGCAAAAGTACAAGGCGAGTTCTATGAAATAGGCTCTGAAATTTCGAAAGCTGAGCAAAACATACGTCATCATCAAGACATGACACAGCGTATAGAACAAGATTTAGCCCAGTTAGAAAAGTCTACTGCTGACGCTCGTCAAGCAATAGAAGAAGATCAAGCTAAAATTATTGAGTTGGACGGCAGTGTTGCTACGCAGGCGCCTGAATTAGAAATGCTTCAGGCTACCGAACAAGAATCAACACAAATGTTATTTGATGCTGAAAAAGGCATGCGTGAATGGCAACAGCAATGGGATACCTTTAATGTTGAGTTTTCTAAAACTGAGCAGCAACTTAATGTAGAAAAAACCCGTATACAGCAATTATCAGCGCAAACTGAACGTGCCGAAAAAAGACAAGAGCGCTTATTGATAGAACTTGATACCTGTAAAATTGAAGGTGTTGACGAATTAATAAAAGAACTGGTTGAAGCCGAGTCAGGTATTCATAATGAAGTAGAGCAAAATGATGCGCAGCTAGAAGAGCTGGGGCATCAGATTAGTGCTTTACGCGAAACCTTGCAAAATAAGTCTACAGAGTTAGATGAATTAAATAAAAATATACTAGAAGATCGTGGTGAATATACATCGCTTGATGCTTTGCAAAAAGCGGCTTTAGGCAAAACTGACGATACGAGCTCACAATGGTTGCAACGAAATCATTTGGCTAATGCTAGCCGTTTAGCAGAAGAACTTAAAGTTGACAGCGGTTGGGAAGTTGCGGTTGAAACAGTGCTTGGCGCCAACTTAGAAGCGGTATGTTTAGATGATAACGCGGCATGGTCTTCATTAGCCGATTCATTAACAAATTTTGATGGTGGTGTACTCACATTGCTGCGTAAATCTAGCGGTATGAGTGATGCCTCATCTGAAAAGTTGAGCAGCAAAGTGAGTGCAAATTTTGATTTGTCTGATTTACTCGACAATGTCTATATTGCTGAAGATCTATCCTCGGCTTTATCAATGCAAGCGCGTTTAAAAAACCATGAATCTATCGTAACAAAAGATGGTATTTGGTTAGGTCAGCACTGGTTACGCGTACAGCATAAAAAAGATGATCATGCCGGTGTATTAGCACGTAAGCAAAAAATTGAAGTATTAGAAGCACGTATTGACGTACTAAGCGAAAACAAAGAAACCATTCAACATTTACTAGATAGTAGTAAAGAAGAGTTAGCAGCAAAAGAAGAGCAACGTGAAAGCTTGAGGTTGTCAACACAAAGCTTGCACCAAAAACTCAGTGAGAAACGTTCACAATTAACGCAAATAAAATCACGTTTTGAACAAAGCCAGCAGCGTAGTCAAGCTATTCAAACTGAATTAAGCGAACTTAACTCACAGCTTGAAAACGACCAAAGTATTCTACAAAAAGCACAATCTGAAAGTGTGGGTGCTGAACAGCAAATAACACAACAACAGGCCCGACGTGAACAACTGATTCAACAACGTGACGAAGTTCGTCAGTCATTAGAGGCATCTCGTCAAGAAGCGCAAAGGCATAAAGATGCCTCACATAAAATAGCGATGACTATTCAAGCGATGCGCACGCAGAAAGATTCAACTGGGCAAAACCTAGAACGTATGCAGCGTCAAATAGAGCAACTAGAGTCACGTAAGCAAGACCTTGTTGAAAGCCGTGATCGCACGCACGCGCCTGTCGAGGCAATGCAAAAAGCGCTTGAAGAAGCGGTTGAAAAACGCAATAGCGTTGATAAGCGCTTGGCTGAAGCGCGCGCGAGTACTGATGCAGTTGATAAGCAATTGCGTGAAAACGAAGGGCAAAGAAATACCCTAACACAGCGCATTCAAGAAATGCAGCATGCTGTTGAGCAGGCGCGCATGATGTCACAAGAGAATAAAGTTCGCCGTCAAACAACCGAAGAACGCTTAAATGAAAGTGAGTTTAGTCGTGAACAACTCGTTGAAGAAATGCCAGAAGAGGCCAATGTTGAAGCATGGAACCAACAAGTTGAACAACTCGGGCAAAAAATATCACGTCTCGGTAATATTAATTTGCTAGCAATTGATGAGTTAAAAGAGCAGGCAGAACGTAAAGAATATTTAGATGCGCAGTTTACAGATTTAACCAGTGCACTAGAAACCTTGGAAGATGCAATTGCTAAAATTGATAAAGAAACCCGTAGTCGCTTTAAAGAAGTGTACGACCAAGTTAATGCGCAAATAAGTAAAATGTTCCCACGTTTATTTGGTGGTGGACAAGCACACCTTGAACTAACCGGTAATGACTTACTCAGTACAGGTGTATCTATAATGGCAAGGCCGCCGGGTAAGCGAGTCAGTAATATCCATCTGTTATCGGGCGGTGAAAAAGCCTTAACAGCCGTTGCGATGGTATTTGCAATATTTCAGTTAAACCCTGCACCGTTCTGTATGCTCGATGAGGTTGATGCACCATTAGACGAGGCAAACGTAGGTCGTTTCTGTGAACTCGTGCGTGAAATGTCTAAGAAAGTACAGTTTGTGATTATTACGCATAATAAAACCACAATGGAACTGTCTGATCAGTTGATGGGTGTTACGATGCGTGAATCGGGTGTATCTCGTATTGTATCGGTTGATATTGATGAGGCTGTTGATATGGTGGCTTCATAAGTTATGGATAGTTTTCGCTGGATATTAGTTTTACTTGGCCTGCTGGTTGTTGCAGGTGTCTATATTTATAGTTTGAAAAGTAAACCTAAAAAAGACTTGATTAATAATAGACCGCTTATTAAGCCGCGGGTTGATAGTTCTATTTTGTTTGAAGACCCTAAGTCGCGTGAGGAGCCCATTGTTGATGATTTTATAGATGAGCCTGTGTACGACTCAATTGATGATATTCCCGTTGTTGATGAGCCGATGCTGGATGAGGCGACTCTTGATGACGATGAGCAGCTTGATTTGGACGACTTGGATTTATCAAGTTTGTTTAATCATGCTTCAGCAGATACGACGCCGAATCAATCGCCAGCTAGAGACAGTCATAATAATAGTGGTGAGCGTCAAGAGACGCATTCGCCTTATTTGTTAAATGGTAGCATTATCGCTTTTCATATTAAGCCTAGGCAAAAGCAAAGCTTATGGGGTAATGATGTATTAAATACGCTGAATGAATATGATATTCATTATGGTGATATGAAAATATTTCATTGTAAAGTTGATGGGCTAAATTTGTTTAGTATTTTAAATATGGTTGAGCCAGGCTCATTTGACATTAACCGTTTAACTGCACAACAAATACCAGGTTTAACAGCAATCATGCAATTAGATCAGCTTGATAAAAAAGAGCAGTCCTTCAATACTATGATAAAAAAACTGGGTGAAATGGCTGATGTCTTAGATGCAAGCATCTATGATAGCAAGCATGAAATATTAACCAATCAAACTTTAGATGTGATTCGTTTAGCTGTTACAAACTATGACGCATAAAAAACAAGATTATATAAATACACTCCGCGAAAAAATTCACTATCACAATCAACGTTATTACCAGCAGGATGAGCCAGAAATCCCTGACGCTGAATACGATCGTTTGTTTCGAGAGTTGCAAGCGTTAGAGAGTGAATACCCCGAACTGCTGTCAGATGATTCACCGACCTTACGTGTAGGTGCTGCTCCCTTAAAAGCCTTTGAACAGGTGCAGCATAAAATACCCATGCTATCACTTGCCAATGCATTTACTGAAGAGGACCTATATGCATTTGAAAAACGTATTAGAGACCGTTTAAAAGAAGATAAAATAATAGAGTATGTTGCAGAGCCTAAACTGGATGGTTTGGCTGTTAGTGTTATATATGAAAAAGGCATTTTAACAACCGCAGCAACTCGCGGTGATGGTCAAACGGGTGAAAATATTACGCAAAATGTTCGCACAATAAGTTCTTTGCCTTTAAAGCTGAGTGGCTTATTTCCAGATGTATTAGAAATACGCGGCGAAGTATTTATGAGTACAAATGGCTTTAACAACATGAATGCTAAAGCCATAAAAAATGATGAAAAAGTATTTGCCAATCCACGTAATGCAGCGGCAGGTAGCTTACGCCAACTCGACTCATCTATAACAGCTAAGCGTCCGCTTGATATCTATTGCTATTCAGTAGGAATATGTGAAGGTTATGACTTACCATTGAGTCATTATGAGACCCTGATGTGCTTGAAAAAATGGGGTTTACCAGTATGCTCAGAAGTCAAAGTAGTTGAGCAAGCCAAAGGTTGTTGGGACTACTATCAATATATAGGAGATAAACGCAATAGCTTGCCTTATGAAATTGATGGTGTCGTGTATAAAGTCAATTTATTAAGTGACCAAGAAAGGCTAGGTAAGGTTTCGCGTGCGCCTCG
>JAHDBX010000042.1 GCA_020630145.1 Gammaproteobacteria bacterium
AAAGTAGCTTGATTATCTACATTTGCAACGACAGGGCCTAAGGCCGTTAACCCAGCTAGTGCAGCAGCATCACTGGGGTTTTCTTTTAATAATTCAATATAGCCATTTCTAGCACTTTCCGTATCACCATTTGTTACTGCTATAGCCGCCATACCCAATCTAGCATCTCGGTTATTAGCCTGCCTTGATAAAGCCGCTTGGTAGTGTTTTTCAGCTGATGCTATATCACCATCAATAAAAGCATTATACCCACGCAATACTACGTCAGACAAAGGCTCCTGCTGAACTCTTTTTATACTTATTGGCTTTGCTTTTACGACTCTTTTTGGCTTTGCTTTAACAGTATTTTGTTGATTTGGTTTTTTTTCAATTGTCTTTTCTACACTTGCTGCTTCTATCGTATTAAATTCTTTATCTAACAAGTCGACATAGTCTTTTTGCTCTACAACTATCTCATCTTTTATTACCGTTTGATCTGTAACTGAAGCTGTGTTTACTGCTGAGTTATCAACCAGCGGAGTCTTTGGCTTATATTGTTGATAACTTAATTTATAATCGACATCTGTGCTATCAATGTAATACTGATAAGCAAACAAACTTAGTACACCTAAGCCTGCAATTAAGACCAAACCCAGCAATAAAAACAATCGACCTGTCGACTGCTGTGTAGAGGCGGCAGAGCCAACATTGATTACGTTACTCGCAGCAGTTGGCGACGCATCATAACCACGTTTAAAAAAGTTATCGGTTAGTGAAGTTGGGTTTGCTGACGGCTGCGCGTCTTGGCCTTGCTGCGCAACATCATAAGTTTCATCTTGTCTCACCTGAGTAACATCAATGCCCGTTTCATCAAGATCAAGCGCATTATCTTCTCGAGCCTCACCTATAACGGTAGGTTCGGCATCAATATCACCATAGCTTAGCTTAGCCTCAGAAGACAAGTTAGTGATTGCATCTAACTCTGTAGGTTCTTTGCGGGTTTTTGTTTGTCCTACTTCCGTATCACCAAAACCTAGACCTGGAGTATCCACTGGCTCAAAATCAAACGACGTTAAATCATTATCAACATCACCTGCATTATCAGCAGACATACTTTGCGGTGGCATACCGCTATGATCGACCATTGTCGCATCATAGTCTTGATCATCATACTCATGCGAGTCCGCACTAGTCATGCTCGACTGCGTTAGATTAGTGCCTAACTCTGAGTCAGGCTCAGAACTGGCTTGTGTTGCATCAACGGCTTCAGTTTGATCTAAAACCGTATTGCTATCAGCATCATTAGCATTTTCTTTATTCGCTAATTTTTCTTCCGCAGCTTTTTTTAATGCATCTAATAATAAGCTCATAATAATTTTACTCTATAAAGCATTATTTCTTACGCGCATCCCTGGTCGCTCTATTAATACTTCTTTGCTTAGGCAAGTAAGGTTTTAGATGGCTTAAGTCTCCATCTAAACTAGGACTTTTTACAACAGTCGGTCTAATGAAAACAACCAACTCTGTTTTCGTTTGTTCATTATCTCTGGCTTTAAATGCTTCGCCAACAATGCTTATCCTACCCAAGCCCGGCACAGAGTCAGTTTGATTGGCTGTACGATCCTGCATTAAACCACCTATTACACCTACCTGAGCATCGTTAAGTCGCAGAACAGATTCCATTTCACGTACTTGAATTTCAGGTATTGGGCTAGTCACGCCTGCTGTAGCAAGACTGGGATTAGGGTCATTAACAAAACCTAATATCCGTGAAATCGTTGGCCTTACATTAAGCGTTACTTCAGCAGAATCACTGATGTACGGCGTTATGGACATCACCAAACCAACAGGTACCGTATGCACATCCGTTTCAAATGTCGTAATTGAATTACCACTATCGCTTAACACGGTGTCTGCTTCAATAGTAAAGTAAACACGGTTATCAACGACTTTCAATATAGCGGTTTGATTATTTAAAGCCATCATTTTGGGGCTTGATAACACTTGTGTATCACCGAACTGACTAAGTAAACGTACAGCTGCTGAAAAGTTAAAGCTGCCACCTACATCACTTATCTGGAATATATTGGTTGGCGCATTGGCCAAAGCACCACCGGTTAGCTGCTGACTAATACCAAAATCATCTAATGGATTACCATTTGCATCAAGACTAAAAGGGTTACGACTCCAATCTATACCTGATTGATATTCATCACTTAGGTTTACTTCGATTACCGTTGCTTCAATTAATACCTGACGACGAGCACTATTCATCACTTTATCAAGGAAGCTTTGCACATCTCGATGGCTAGCCTGACTAGCACGCACAGTTAATAAACCTGTTTCACGATTGACAATTACCGATTCACTAACTAAATCTTTGCTGGTAATTTTTCCACCCACTATAGAAGACACATTTTGGAATAAGGTTACCCAAAAGTTATTATCCGATGTATTTTCAACACTCACTCTTGAGTTATTACTGCCGCCGGTAGAACCGGCCCCCACATCAGCATCCGTAATTTGTGTTGAAAGCTCTAGCTTAGAACTGCTTTTTCTTACAAGATTAACGTAATCAATTTTATACGTACGCAAGTACGGCGTATCGGCTGAAACACTAATTGAACCATCTTTTATCTCATAACGTATCTTTGATTGCTTGCCAACACGATCTAATATTTGTGGCAAGGTTTGATCAATTGCATTTAGCGTAATTAAACCTTCTATATCATCATAAATATCTAAGTTCATTTTCGCATCACGTGCTAAAGCAAATAACAATTCTTTAGTGGGCACTTCATTTACGATAACCGTAAATTTTTCTAAAGGTTTGCTTGCTGTTGGCTTAGGCAAAATAACGGACTGTTTAACACGCGGTGGTATAGCAGCGCTTTCAGGAGCAGTTTGAGCCGGCAAGGTTTTTTCTAAACCGATATGCCCCTCAGACTTACTTTTAACCTTTGGCGATGCGCAGGAAACCAACGTTCCAGTAAATGCCACAACCATAATCAGTACTAAAAAGGTTTTAGACTGACTGCTTCTTTTTACGCCTATCATTACTTGCCTCACTAAATTTTACTCGTTGCAACTTCTGCACGAATACCTTTAACTGTCCGCAACATTACCGGACGACTTGACTCAAATATTGCAGGCAAATCAACAATGCCTTGTTTTGCCTCTTGCTTATCTGCAAACTCTTTGTATAAAACACCGTACATTAACTTGCCTTTAATGACGGTTTCATAGATATACACATCACTTATCGCGATTTGGTTTTCTATTTTGCGTAAAAACCGCTCCAGACTTTCAACGGAGCGGTCACGCAACAGCATTATTTGTATGGTATGCAAACGGCTTCTAGCCGCCTCCAGCCAGTCATGCGTTGCTAGTAAACGTTGACTCAGCAGTGGATAACCCAATTCACCAAGCATTTTATATTCTTTTTCAATGCTTTTGTCCAAGTAATACTCATCAATTCTAGCATTATAAGCCTCAAATTCAGCGCTATTATCAATATCTTCTGTTATTGAGCGCGAATTCTCCGCTAACAAATTTGCCATTGGCTCAACTTTGCGCTCTATTACAGGCTCAGCGACGGGTCTTCGTTCTGGAACAGACTCAAGCATCGGCCTTATCGTCTCAATCACTACCGGCTCTGAGTCAGGCTTTGTTACTACAGGCGTGGCAGGTTTATAATTGAAAAAAAAATACATGGCCAGCGCGCATAAAGCCAGAGTTAACAATATAGCAATGAACCATATGCGAGGTTTGCGCCAGTAGTAATTAGCATTAAAGTCACTATCTGATACGGCCTGCTTAACATGATGTGTGGCAATGCTATTGGTGCCATCGGCATAAGCCGCCAACATCGCTTTATCAGCAATAATATTAACTCGACGAATTAAGCCCTTTGAGTACTTACCAATAGCTTTGGCAACCGGCTCATTAAACAAGTCAGGACCATGATAGCCCGTATTACGCGTACGGAAGTTTAAATATTCTTTAATATCCTTTACATGCAAAGGCTTCAAATAAAAGTTATGTGCAATACGCTCTTTAAGCTGCCTTATTGAAGGTTGCATTAAATTCTTATCTAACTCAGGTTGCCCAAACAAGACAATTTGCAATAACTTGTCTGTATCCGTTTCAAGGTTAGTAAGCATGCGTATTTCTTCTAGCGTATCAATAGGCATACCTTGTGCTTCTTCTACAAAAACAACAACGCGCTTACCACTTGCATGCATTTTCAATAAGTAATCTTGCAGTAAATTTTGTGCCGCCAGCTTACTTACTGGCTCAGTAATTATTTTTAACTCTATAGCAATGACATTAAGAATATTTTCAGCACCAATATTCGGATTAGCAATGTAAACCAGCTCAACTTGCTCAGGCAAACGTATTTGCAACATGCGGCACAGCATCGTTTTACCTGTACCCACCTCGCCAATAACCTTAACAATACCTTCACCACTTTCGATCGCATACACAATAGCTTCAAGCACAGAACCACGATCAGCACCCGAAAAAAATTGACTCGTATCAGGTGTGATTTTAAATGGCGCACGCGCTAAACCAAAGTGATCGTTATACATCTTTATCTCGCAAGCCAAGCTTGTCCAAGCGACTGTATAAAGTGGTACGGTTTAATTTCAACATTTTCGCTGTTTGGCTTAAATTACCTTTGGACTGTTCCATCGCAACCGACACATACTGGCGCTCAACATCAAGCAAATAAGCTTCCAAGTCAAAGTCAGCCGCTTGCATTTGTTTTAATACCGAATCGTTATCCGCAACATTCAATGCCTTCACTTCATTCGCAATTTCATCCGTTTCTATTTCAACAGCAAGTTGTGCAGTACCCACAGTCTGCCCAGGATACTTCGTGCCTAATCGTATAACTAAATTGCGTAACTCCCTGACATTGCCGGGAAAACTATACTTAGACCACATATCCTGCGCATGCTCGTCTAGAGAGAAAGGCGGCACCGTACCCGCATAAACACCCTTAAAATGCTCAAGCAATAATAGCGGGTCATTTTCACGCTCGGCTAGAGATGGCATTTTAATCGTCAATATACTTAAGCGATGATAGAGGTCTTGACGAAAGTGACCGTTTCTCACTTCTTCTTTCATATTCTTATTTGTCGCAGCTACTACCCGTGCTGTAGACACGCGTGTTTTTGTTTCGCCTAAGCGGTAAAACTCACCATTTTCAAGCACACGCAATAACTTGGCCTGTAACTCCAGAGGCAACTCACCAATTTCATCCATAAACAGCGTGCCGCCTGCTGCCTCTTCAAAGAAACCACTGTGCTCTTTATTTGCACCAGTAAAAGCGCCTTTAGTATGACCAAACAACTGCGCCTCTAACAGCTCTTTAGTAAACGCCGCACAGTTAATAATAAAATAAGGTTTTTCTTTACGATCACTTTTTTCATGTAAAAGCTTCGCTACTAATTCTTTACCTGTACCCGACTCACCTTCAACCAACACAGGAAAAGGCGCACTAGCAAATTGCTGTATCTGCGCCAACAAACCATCCATCGCAATACTATTGCCAATCAGTTCTACCTCAGAGCTAGGCTTACTTTCAGAAGTTTCAGACTCTAGCAGCATGACTTGATGGCTTAAGCGTGTTTTTAACAACTCTGCATCACATGGCTTAGGCACAAAATCAATCGCCCCCAAGGTAATAGCATGTTGCACATTCGCACGCTCATCTTGCCCTGATAAAACTAAAATCTTCATTTTAGAATCATGCGCAAGCAATTCAGGAATCAAGGCAAAGCCTTCGTTAGGCGTATGTGTTTCAGGCGGTAAACCTAAGTCAACAAGTGCTAGCTGCGGCTTGCGCTGCATAGTGGCTAGCTTGCGTCTCGCATCTTCGCGCGATTCAGCAATAGTAATATCATAATCATTCTGCAACAGCATGCCGAGTGTCTCAGCGATGATTTCATCATCATCAACCAGCAGCAATTTGGGTAACATATTTTGGCTCATAATCCTGCTCAAATGGTGTTTCTATTCACGGTCTAAATAGTAATCAAATCATACCACCGTGCTTGCTTTATTTCTTATCTTTTAACCACTTATTCAGTGACTTATAAGCATAAGGTCATGTAAACTATTAATTGATGTTTTTTTGAACAAGACTATGTTAAAAATTGCTTTATACGAACCAGAAATTCCACCCAATACTGGCAATATAATGCGCTTATGCGCCAATATTGGCTATGAACTACACTTAATTGAACCGCTCGGCTTTAATCTAGAAGAGAAACAGCTACGTAGAGCCGGAATGGATTATAGAGACCTGGCAAACGTAACCATACATAAAAACTACACGGCCTTTATTGAAGCAGTACAGCCTAAACGTTTACTTGCTTTAACCACAAAGGGCAGTTCAGACCTGTACGATATCCCTTTTGCCACAGATGATGTATTGTTATTTGGCCCCGAAACACGCGGCTTGCCTGACGAGATACTGAACCAGCTACCAAGCGAGCAAAAAGTACGCATCCCTATGCAAACTAATAGCCGCAGCATTAATCTATCAAACTCCGTTGCCATTGTTGCTTACGAAGCTTATCGCCAAATACGTTAGCGCTACTCGCTTTTTTGATTACGACTCAATAGATTTTTAACCGCCACACGTGGGTCTAGATCTTCATAAATAACTTGATAGACTTGGCTAAGAATTGGCATATCCGCCGATTTTGATTGTGCCAGCGCATAGGCCATTTTAGTTGTATTTACACCTTCAACAGACTGTCCTATTTCCTTAACCGCAGCGTCGGCACCTAGGCCTTGAGCTAATAATAAGCCAAAACGACGATTACGAGACTTATCGTCGGTGCAGGTCAAGATTAAATCACCCATACCCGTCATGCCCATAAAAGTATCCGTTTTGCCGCCCATTAATACACCCAGACGCACTAACTCCGCCATTGCTCGCGTTAATAAAGCCGCGCGCGCGTTTGAGCCAAAACCTAAACCATCACAAATACCGGCGGCGATGGCATAAACATTTTTTAACGCACCACCTATCTGAGCAGACACAATATCGTTAATGCTATATGCCCGAAACCAATCATTATGCAAACAAGCCGCAACCTGCCCTGCAAAATCCTCATCAGCAGAAGCTACGGTCGTCGCTGTAGGCAAACCCGCCATCACTTCCTTGGCAAAATTAGGGCCTGAAATTAGCGCTAATTGCGCATCAGCACCCACTATCTCACTAGCAACACCTTCGAGCAAGCGGCCACTTTCTTGCTGCAAACCTTTACATGCCCATACCAAACGAGGGTTTTGTTGTAAAAAACCTTGGCAGCGCCGCAACATATCAGCAAAACTGGCACACGGTGTCGCAAGCAATAGAATATTACTTTGAGCCAGTGCTTCATCAAGGTCGTGGGTGATTTGAAGTTTATCCGATAAGCTATAATCTTCGTCGAAATAGCGCGTATTATGCCGCGATTTTCCCATATCTCGCATTGCAGAAGCATCCCGACCCCAAAGCACCGTTGGATACGCATTTTGCGCTAGCAAATTAGCTAAAGCCGTTCCCCAAGAACCTGCGCCAAGCACAGCAAAACGGTATTGGCGGTGTGCAATTGAAGACATTTAGTGCCTTGCGTCACTCACTGGGCTTTGTTCAGCTTGCTTTAGCTTCTGTAAATGATGCTCATACAAGGCATCAAAATTAATAGGCGCCAATAATAACTGTGGAAAACCGCCGCGTTCGACCATACTAGAAATCATTTCACGTGCGTATGGAAATAATATATTTGGACAATGACAATTAATCATGCGATGCAGCTCATCTTTAGAAAAACCAGACAACTGAAAAATGCCGGCCTGCTTTAATTCAATTAAATACATAGTGCTCGCATCGTCACCTTCTTCAAGGCTTGCCGTTACGGTGATATTTAATACTACCTCATGCACATTTTCATCTAACTTTTTAGACTCTGTATTCAAGTCTAAGTTAATTTTAGGTTGGCTAACTTGCGTAAAGTATTTTTCTGGCTGCGGCGACTCAAAAGAGATGTCTTTTATATAAATTTTTTGCAAACCAAAATGTTGCGTGTTCTCAGCCATAGCTTATGCACTACCTAATAATTTATCTAATTCGCCGCTCTGCTCTAATGCTGCCATATCAGTATAACCACCAACATGGGTACCATTGATAAATATCTGCGGAACTGTATGCTGCCCATTAGCAATAGCCAGCATTTCTTGCCTTTTTTCTGGGTTTTCTACAACGTTAATGCCCTGATAATCAACGTTTTTGCCTTTCAGCAAACGCGCCGCCATTGTGCAGTAACCACAAAATGGCGAATAGTACATAACAACATTATTATCCTGGTTTGCAGACATATCTATCAACCTATGTTTCCAATGGCAATTTAGCTTTTTCCCAGCCGTATATACCATCTTGTAAGTTATAAACTTGCTCACAGCCTTTATCTGTAAACTGCTTCACTACACTACCTGCATTGGTACCCATTTGACATACCAGTATGACGGGTTTATCCAGTTTTAGTTTTAGCACGGCAAAATCATCGTTTACCTTAGACGCCTGTAAATTTTTTGAATCAATGATATGACCAGCCTTAAATGCAGCCTCATCACGTAAATCAACCACTTGCGCATCTTCCTGATTAATTAAACGTACAACTTCAGAAGCACTTACACCATTACTACGACGGCGTCTTAGCTCAGCACTTATAATTACGGCTATTGAAAATAGCAATGCAATCATCAAATAAGGGTGATTACCCGTAAATTCTATTATTCTTTCTATATTCATTAAACGAACAAACCTTCAAAAACACGTTTTATAGGGGATTTAATTAGGCCGAAATAGTATCATAGACTAAGGGTTAGTTGTGATTTGCATAACCATACTATCGCAAGCATGCCAAACCAACGCCTATATTGCGTAT
>JAHDBX010000043.1 GCA_020630145.1 Gammaproteobacteria bacterium
GCTGCGAAGACTGCGTGACGTTTAATAATAATTCTTTCATGAAATAAATATGTAATTAGTTTACGGTTACTTTGGCAAACTTACGCTTCCCTACTTGGTATATTTGTACAGTTCCAGACATTATCTGTAATTTAGTATCACTTATTTTTTCGCCTTCAATTTTAGCAGCACCTTGCTTTATCATACGCATCGCATCAGATGTACTACTCACTAAGCCGGCTTCTTTTAATAAATTGGCAATCGCAATTTTACCGTCAATTGATGATACCGTTTTTTCTTCTATATCACTGGGCATCGCGCCTTTTTGAAAACGGGCAATAAATTCTGCCAACGCTTCATCGGCCGCTTGCTGATTATGAAAGCGGGCAATAATTTCTTTAGCCAATTCAAATTTAATATCGCGTGGGTTAGCGCCATTATCCACTTGGGCTTTAAAATCTGCAATTTCGCTTAAAGGCCTGAAACTTAGTAATTCAAAGTAACGCCACATTAATTCATCCGATATGGACATGATTTTACCAAACATATCACTAGGTGAATCACTAACACCAATATAGTTATTTAAGGACTTAGACATTTTCTGCACACCGTCTAAGCCTTCAAGAATAGGCACCATCATGACAACTTGTGGTGATTGGCCTTCTTCTTTTTGTAATTCTCTACCCACTAATAAATTAAACTTTTGATCAGTGCCACCTAGTTCCACATCAGCTTTCATGGCAACCGAGTCGTAACCTTGTACTAATGGATACAAAAATTCATGTATGGCTATGGGCTGATTATTGGCATAGCGTTTTTTAAAGTCGTCGCGCTCTAACATGCGTGCCACTGTATGACGAGCTGCTAACTTGATCATGCCTGCAGCACCCAAAGCATTAAACCAGGTAGAGTTAAAGCAGACTTCAGTTTTATCAGGGTCTAAAATTTTAAAAACTTGTTCTTTATAAGTTTCGGCGTTTTGCGCTATTTGTTCGGCTGTTAATGGCTTACGTGTTACATTTTTGCCCGTTGGATCACCAATCAAACCCGTAAAGTCACCAATCAAAAACATGACATGATGCCCTTGATCTTGAAACTGGCGTAATTTATTAATTAATACGGTATGACCAAGGTGCAAATCAGGCGCAGTTGGGTCAAAACCCGCTTTAATCCTTAGAGGTTTACCCTTTTTAAGCTTTTCTATTAACTCTTCTTCACGTAAGACTTCTTCACAGCCACGCATTAATTCTTGTAAAGACGCTGTGTCAGTCGGCACAGTCATTGATCCACCACCTCACTTCTTTTTTCTGGGAATACATATTGCACATCAACATTTGCACCTAGTAAAACAGGTGATAAACATGCTTACGCCATAAGTTCGTGTATTTTATCTAAAATTAAGGTAAATTATTGACTTAAATAGATTTTTTTTACAAAAAAAATGTTGGTTTTTTATTGACGTAGACCGTATTCATCGCTATGTTTCGTCATAAACATAACATATTGCCGATCGACCGAGGTAAAGCTGTAAAAATGAGACCTGATTTTAAAGAGAAAGCGCCAGCCAAAAGAAACATAAGACGATCTTCTGCTGTCAAATTAAGAAGCGGCCCAAGCCCTTTTTCACGTATTTCTGCATTAATAACGTCATTATGGCAAAGTCAGTGGCATTTATTATCTGCCGGCTTACTTATTATGTCGCTATCGATCATCTCAGTTTGGGCACTTAATAATGATGCAACAGCGCTTAGCCCAATAGCTGAGCAAAGCCTGTCTCCTGTTGATTTATCTCAGCAACCAATAATTAAAGTTGACAGCGGCAATGAGACTACGCCACAAGACAATATCCATCAACAAGGTATAAGGCGTAACAAATGGGTTAGCCTACCCTTAGCGTTACCACCTAGCGAAGAAGAGAAATTCAAAGAAGTGTTGAAATCGCATAACTTGGTGCAGCGCTCTGCCCCTTCTCAGCAAGTGGTCAGTGAAACAGCAATTCAGCCCAAAACAGAACAAGTACCAGAACACATTTCAGAGCAGCTTACAAGTAACAACTGGCAAGAGTGGACGGTACGTTCAGGCGATAATTTAGCCCTTATGGCTAAGCGCAACGGCGTTAAAGCAGCAGAGATTCACTATTTAATGAAAAGCGGCACGGCTGCAAAAGCGTTAAAACGTATTTACCCCAAGCAGACTATACGTGTACAAACATCTGACCAAGGTGAAATTTTACAGCTTGAATACGATATTAAAGCAACTGAGCGCCTTGTTGTTTCACGCAAAGACACTATTGGAACGGAAGAAAGCCCTTTTGAATCCAGCATCCTTGATCGCCCTTACGAAGTACAAACAGCCTTTGCGCAAGGTATTATTGAAGACTCTCTATTTTTGGCTGGAACTCGTGCTGGCATCAGTGACCGTCTAACAATGGAGCTGTCTGCTATTTTTGGCTGGGATATTGATTTTGTTCAAGACATACGCCAAGGCGACCGTTTTAGTTTATTATTTGAAGAACGTTACCGAGACGGCGAACGTGTTAAGGGGCGTGACTCTGAAGGCGCTATTTTAGCTGCGGAGTTTATTAACAACGGTAGAAAAATACGCGCTGTTCGTTACACATTACCCGATGGTAGAACAGATTATTTTACGCCCGACGGCAAAAGCTTACGTAAAGCCTTTATTCGTAACCCTGTAGACTTTGCACGTATCTCATCAAAGTTCAACCTGAAGCGCCGACACCCTATTCTAAATAAAATTCGCGCTCACAAGGGTGTGGACTATGCCGCACCAACTGGCACGCCTATTCGCTCTGCTGGAGACGGTAAAGTGGTTTTCCGTGGCAAAAAAGGTGGCTATGGTAATGTAATCATTATTCAACACTGTCAGCGTTACAGCACACTTTATGCACATATGTCTAAATATGCCAAGGGCAGTAACAATGGTAGACGTGTACGCCAAGGCCAAATCATTGGTTACATTGGTATGTCTGGCTTAGCAACAGGGCCACATTTACACTATGAGTTTCGCGTAAATGGTGTGCATCGTAATCCGCTTACTATTAAGCACCCTAGTGTTAAACCCATTGCTAAAGACCAGTTAGCCGACTTTAAATCAGCAACCGCTGAGATTATCGCTCAACTCGACTTAGTCGGCCAAGCACAATACGCATTGCTAACTAAATAATTTATATGCCTGCTATACAGCGCTCTGTATACCTTGGCTTAATGTCTGGCACGAGTTTAGACGGGATAGATATTGCTGCGGTTGATTTTAGCAGTGGCAGCCCAAAAATATTAGCCGCCGACACCTTAGATTATAACGATGAAACGGCCTCGTTATTAAAGCATGCCATTCATAACGCCCAAAGTATCGATACTGCCACGCTTGCTACGTTAGACAACCAATTGGGTTTACGCTACGGTGCTCTGCTCAATGCATTTATCGCTGAACACAATATAAACAAAGAACAGATTGCCGCTATTGGCTCACATGGTCATACACTGTTGCACCAACCCACAACAGAAACACAAGCGGGCTATAGTCTACAAATAGGTAACCCTAACCATATTGCCGCACAAACAAGCTGCACAGTTGTTGCCGACTTTCGACGAGCCGATATTGCGCTTGGCGGCCAAGGCGCACCTTTAGCGCCAGCCTTTCATGGCGAATACCTAGCAGATAAAAATGAAAACCGTATTGTCGCTAATATTGGTGGTATTGCGAATATCAGTCTGCTAAATGGCTTAAAGGTCACAAGTGGTTTTGACACTGGCCCTGGCAATACCTTAATGGATACTTACTGTCAGCAACACTTTTCACGTGCATATGACAAGAGCGGTGAGCTTGCTGCAGCAGGCAAACAGCATGATGCATTGTGCGCCGCTTTATTAAGTGACCCATATTTTGCATTGAGCGCCCCTAAAAGTACTGGGCGAGAATATTTTAATAGCGACTGGCTACAGCCATACCTAACAGGAACATCAGAAAATATCGAACATAAAGATATACTGGCTAGCCTTTGCTATGTAACTGCAAAATCTATAGCAGACGCTTGCTTAGATGCACAAAAAAATACAGCGCGTCTGCTCGTTTGCGGCGGAGGCAGCCATAATAAAACCTTACTTGCCATGCTGCAAAACCTTGTACCTTACCCTGTACAAAGCACCTCAGAATTTAATGTGGATGCGGATTATCTTGAGGCCTTAGCTTTTGCATGGTTTGCGAAGCAACGTATGGAAAATAAGCCTGCCAACCTACCACAGGTCACAGGAGCCAAACAGGCTTGCCTATTGGGCGCAATCTATCAATTGTAAAAACTTAGACACTACCCTCTGACTCAATAACGAGGACTCTTGCTTCGCCTACTGGGTGAGCAACATGTTCTGTACCAACAGATGCATAAAAGATATCGCCAACACCCAAAGTTACCGACTTCTCTTGATTGTCCTCACGATAAAACATCTCAACTTTGCCATCTAATACAGCAAAGACTTCCTGCCCATCATTTATATGCCACTTATACGGCTTATCTGTCCAGTGAAGCTTAGTTGTTATACCATTCATATCAGCTATAGGAAGTGAGCCCCATGCATTGGAGGCCGTAAACTCTTTACTCTTAATAACTTTCATACCTATACCTATATAACACTCTTCAACAAATCATACATGACTGGCAATACTGATAAAACCAACAATAAAGCCATAAGCACATTAAATATTTTTTGATGTTTAGCCGTTCTTAATAATTTACGTAAAGCTACGCCAAAGATTAACCATACACCCACGCAAGGAAAGGACGCGACAAAAAACACCAAGGTAATCACTATCACTTGCCAATAAATATCAGCAGCCACGGTTGTATAAGCAGCGACAGCACCGGTTACCATTACCCAAGCTTTTGGATTTACCCATTGAAACAGCGCTGCTTGAAAAAAGGTTAATGCCGTTGCAGATTGATTTTCTAATGAGCTTGATGAGGAATTAGCAACTAACCATGCCAAATAAAGTAAGTAGATAACACCAGCTATTTTGATTAATTGATGCAGTATTGGATACTGTTCAAAAATTGCACCTAAACCTAAGCCAACGCAAAAAACCATAGCAGTGAAGCCAAAACAAATACCGAAGTAATGCGGCAAGCTTTTATACACACCAAAATTTAAGCCTGAGCTTAAAATCATTATATTATTAGGGCCTGGCGTTACGGTGCTAGTCACCACAAACAAAACCAAAGCTGGCAAATAATCCATTACGTTTCTCTAGTTTATTTTATGGCTTAGCTGTTTTTTGCACTCAGCATTAAATTACATTAGCCCAGCAACAAGAGTAAAGCTGACATTCTGCTGCATATACTAAATAGCTTATTACGCATATTGCGTAATAAGCTTATATTTAATTTAGTGTGCAAGAATTTGTTCTAGGAATTTTTGTGTGCGATCAACTTGAGGATTATCAAAGAACTCTTTCGGTGTATTTTGCTCAACAATTTCACCCGCATCCATAAAAATAACACGGTCAGCTACCTTTTTAGCAAAACCCATTTCATGCGTTACACACAACATGGTCATACCTTCTTCTGCAAGCTCCACCATAACATCAAGTACTTCTTTAATCATCTCAGGGTCAAGTGCTGATGTTGGCTCATCAAACAACATAATTTTAGGATTGATACATAGTGAACGTGCTATCGCAACACGTTGCTGCTGACCACCCGATAATTGACCAGGAAATTTATTTGCTTGATCAGGAATCTTCACTCGCTCTAAATAACGCATAGCCGTTGCTTCTGCTTCAGCCTTCGGTTTTTTCTGCACCCAAATAGGCCCTAAGGTTAAATTGTCCAAAATACTTAAGTGCGGAAACAAATTAAAATGTTGAAATACCATACCCACTTCTCTGCGAATGGCTTCAATGTTTTTCACATCCTCAATCATTTCAACACCATCAACGATTAAGGAACCACGTTGAAATTCTTCCAAACGATTAATACAGCGAATCAAGGTTGATTTACCCGAGCCAGATGGCCCGCAAATAACGATACGTTCACCTTTTGCAACTTGCAGATTAATATCTTTTAATACATGGAAATCGCCATACCATTTATTGAGCTGATTAATACTGATAACACTACTCGCATTATCTTGATCTGAATTTACATTTTCACTCATAATAAAACCTTAATTTTCTTTTATTCTTTAATCGCGTTTATCGGTATCAAGTATTTTTTCAATTTTATCGGCCATCATTGACATACTGAAACAACATATCCAAAAAATGAAACCCACAAATAAATAACCTTCGGCAGCATGTCCACCCAACCAGTTAGAATTACTTAAGGCTGTCATCACAATTTGTAGCATTTCTGGCACAGCAATAACCAATAAGAAAACGGTATTTTTAAATACCATAACAAATGTTGCTAAAATATTTGGCATTGATATTTTCACTACCTGTGGAAATATAATCAGCATGGTTTTTTGCCAATAGCCTAAACCAATTGAGTCAGCTGCTTCATACTGGCCTTGCGGAATAGCCTGGAAGCCACTACGAAATACTTCAGCCATGTAGGCTGACATAAATAGTACTAAAATAATCCACACACGTAATAACTTATCAACAGTTACACCTTGAGGGAAAAACAGCGGCAACATTACCGACCCCATAAAGAACAAAGCCAAAATAGGTGTACCACGGAAAAATTCAATACAGGTAACACTTACTGAACGGGCGAATGGCATATTTGAACGGCGGCCTAATGCCCATAGAAAACTTAATGGAAATGCAATAATCATACTCGCTGCTGCAATCATAATATCAAGCGAGAAACCACCCCATTTATCTGTGCTCACATACTCTAAACCAATCAAGCGGCCATTTAATATAACTAAGGATATAAAAGGCAATAATAAAAACAGCGGTACTGCAACACGATTACGTAATCTAGCAGGCAAGATAAATGATAAGGCGATGATAACGACTAGCAGGAATAAACATAAATTTACACGCCATAGTTCTCCACTAGGGTAACTACCATAAAATATTTGCTTAGACCACGCTCGAATAAACACCCAGCAAGCACCGTCTTTAACACATGCCGCTTCTGTTGTTCCGCTCCAATTAGCAGAAATAAACAACCAATCAATTGTGCCCGGCAATACGCTTGCTAAAGCAAAAACTATTAAGATTGTCGCAATAATATTAAATTTTGAAGAAAATAAATTTTCTCGTACCCAAGCCACTGGCCCAACTGTTGAAACAGGAGCGGGTTGCGCGGGTAATGGTTTAAATTCTTTTGTTGACATAGTGTATCTCTCTAACGCGAAGTAATCGCGACACTCCTATTAAACAAGTTCATAATACAAGAAATCAGCATATTCAATACGAAGTAAACGGCAAGGGTCATAAACATCATTTCAATGGCTTGGCCAACTTGATTTAATGCAGAACCTGCAAAAACCGTAAATAGTTCGGGGTAACCAATTGCTGTTGCTACGGTTGAGTTCTTTACTAGACTTTGATACTCACTATTTAGCATCGGCGCAATAACACGCATTGATTGCGGCACGATTATAAGAGACATAATCCTGCCTTCTTTCAAACCGATACTTCTTGCCGCTTCAGTTTGCCCCTTCGGCACCGACTGATCACCGGCTCGCACAGCTTCGGCAATAAACGCGCCTGTGTAAACAGATAAAGCTATTGACAGCGAGATCAACTCTGGAATGATATTAGTGCCACCTGTAAAGTTAAAGCCTTTTAAAACAGGGTAATCAAAATGGAAAGGCACGCCCGTTACTAGCAATGCTAATAAAGGTAAACCAAACAATATGCCTAAACTAGCCTTCAACAATGGAAACTGTTGACCGGTTAATGCTTGACGCTTCTTAGCCCAATGGCGAAGTACAAAAACAGCGATAATAGCTAAGACAATTGAAATATAAACAATACTTGAGCCAGATTCATCGATAAGCTTAGGTAGGTATAAACCTCGGATATTCAAAAATATTGAATCGCCAATTTGTAAGCTATCTTTTGCGCTTGGTAATGTGGCCAATACAGCAGAGTACCAAAATAGTACTTGTAGAATCACAGGGATATTTCTGAATGTTTCTACATAGACAATTGATATTTTCTTAATCAACCAATTCTGTGAAAAGTAGGCTATCCCAAAAATAAAACCTAAAATAGTGGCAAAAAAGATACCTATCAGTGATACCAATACAGTATTTAGAAAGCCAACTAGAAAAATTCGTGCATATGTATCCGTTGTATCAAACGGTATCAATGACATTAATACATCAAAACCTACTGATGTCTCTAAAAACCTAAACCCACTTTTAATACCTTGCGCAGCCATATTATCCAGCGTATTGCTGATAATGCCGAAAAAGAAAGCGAGTAGAAATATAAGTAATAAGGCTTGGTAAATCCAACCCCTATATTTAGGGTTGTTATAAAATGCTTTGGCACCGACGCTACTTGGTCGTGTTGCCGCTTTTATTTGTTCTGTGGTTTTGCGATAAAACATAAATGCTAACTTATTGTTTTTATTAATTAGGTTACTAAAAAGAAGGGGTGCATTAAGCACCCCTTTTTTTCATTTAGCTATTAGCGCATAGCTGGTGAGTATAAAATACCACCTTTGTTCCATTGCGCATTTAAACCTCGAGAAATTTTCAACGGTGAGTCTTGACCCACATTGCGTTCAAATGACTCTGAGTAGTTACCTACTTGCTTAACAACTTGGTATGCCCAATCTGCCGATAAACCTAGTTTTGCACCTAAGTCACCTTCAGAACCTAATAAACGTTTTTGGCCTGGCTTACCATTTGCTTTAATGTCATCAGCGTTAGCTGAAGTTACACCTTGGAACTCAGCTTCAATAGATGCATTAACAACCCACTTAACGATGTTGAACCATTCGTCATCACCTTGACGGACA
>JAHDBX010000044.1:0-1460 GCA_020630145.1 Gammaproteobacteria bacterium
TGGGCTTATGGTCTGTAGATGATTAGATATGACAGTTGTGGTGTGGGCAAAGTGTGCAGATAATATGGCCGACCTTATTTTTGTGGGCAATGATGCCGTCATTACACTTGAATCGGGCTAGTAATTGTTTATAAGTCTTATTTTATTTTAAGAATCACACCTGAGTCTAAATGTTCTGTGTAGGGGAATTGGTCGAAGACAGCGACTTTGCTAATGTCATGAGTGTCGAGTAAGGCATCAAGGTTATTGACTAAGGTTTCGGGATTGCATGAAATATAAATAATATTCTTGTATGCTTTTACCATGTTGATCGTTTCATCGTCTAAGCCCGCTCGTGGTGGGTCAACAAAAATAGTACTTAAATTATAACTGTCTAAATCAATATCTTTCAGTCTTGTAAAGGCACGCTTCTTTGCCATTGCTTCGCAAAATTCTTCGCTCGACATGCGGATTACATTAACATTACTAATCTTGTTAATAGTTGCATTATAACGAGCTGAATTAACAGATGTTTTAGATATTTCAGTTGCTAAAACTTTGTTAAAATTTTCTGATAGCGGTAAAGTAAAATTGCCATTGCCGCAATATAGCTCGAGTAAGTCACCGCCTAGGCCGCGACTGTTGTTTACGGCCCACGTAAGCATATGTTCACAAACACGAGCATTAGGTTGCGTGAAGCTATTTTCTATTTGTTGGTAGGTAAAGGTTTTTTCATTAACAAGTAGTTTTTCAATTACAAAGTCTTGATCAAGAATGAGCTTTTGTTTTCTGCTACGACCAACCACATGAATATTTAAGGCATTTTTTAATGAGGTTATTTGTTCTATCCAAGCATCGTCTAGTTTTTTGTGATAAATAAAGGTCACCAGGCAATCTTCAGTACCACTGTCTAGAAAATCGATTTGAAATAACTTTCGTTTTAAAACCTCATTCGCATTTACAATGCCCATAATTAAAGGCATAAGTTTATTGATACGTAGGCTGGCAACTGGAAACTGTTCAATAAAAATAGGCTTTTTAGGTTCGCCTTTGTTAAACATAGCATAGTGAGCCGTATCGCCGTCGTGCCATATTTTAAACTCAGCACGCATACGGTAGTGTTGTTTAGGTGATTGAAATGCTTCAATATTAAACCTAGTATTTAGATTTAATGTAGCGAGCTGGTTTTTGAAACGGGTGATTTTTTCGTTAAATTGGGCTTCATAAAGCTCAGGTGAGGCGGTATGCATGTTTGAGTAAGACAGAATTTATTTGAACATGTAGTATACCAGTAAAATATTCAGTAGCAGTAAGCCAAATGCCATGTTTGCTAAAAAGGAGCTTATGGCTTTTTTGCACTATTTGAGTGCTTTTCTTTTGAGACTGGTGCATTTGTCGACCTGATTTTGTGCTTTTAGCTTGGTTTTATTGTGTTTTTTCTATTCACGGGGCTTTTTTATCCTTTCACCTTTTGGCATATT
>JAHDBX010000044.1:1470-3916 GCA_020630145.1 Gammaproteobacteria bacterium
GCTAATACAAGTTTAAAGAGAAAGTACACAAAATATATGAGTAAACAAGTTTCTATAGTTGTTGTCGGTAACGGCATGGTTGGCCATCACTTTGTCGAAGAGTTGGTGAAAAGTGAGTTAAATGCATCTGTAACTGTTATCGGTGGTGAAACACGACCTGCTTATGATCGCGTACATTTATCTGAAGTGTTTGATGGTAAAGACCCATCAGAGCTTGCATTAACAACTCGAGAGCATTATGAAGATATTGGTGTGAGTGCACACTTTGGTGATGCAGTTGCCAGTATTGATCGCGATAATAAAAAAGTGTTGACTGAAGGTGGGCGTGAATTCAGTTATGACAAGCTTGTGCTTGCAACTGGGTCATATGCTTTTGTTCCGCCTATTAACGGCCATGATAAACCGGGTTGTTTGGCTTATCGTACAATTGATGATCTAGCTGAAATTAAAGCCGCATCAGAAGGTGGCAGTAAAGGTGTTGTTGTAGGTGGTGGTCTATTAGGCTTGGAATGTGCAAACGCATTAAAAAACTTAGGCCTAGAAGCGCACGTTGTTGAGTTTGCACCGGGTTTAATGGGTGTGCAACTAGATGAAAGCGGCAGCAAAATGTTACGCCGAAAAATCGAAGCGCTAGGTGTTCACGTACATACTAGCAAAGCCACGCAACTGATTACTGATGGCGAAGAGAGTAAGCTTAAAATGGAGTTTGCTGATGACAGTGAGCTCGAAACAGATGTTATTGTTTTTTCTGCCGGCATTCGTCCTTACGATCAACTTGCTCGTCAGGCTGATATAACGGTAGGAGAGCGAGGCGGCATTGTTGTTGATTACCATTGTCGTACAAGTGATTCTGATATTTATGCTATTGGTGAATGTGCGGTTTTAAATAATTTCATCTATGGTTTGGTTGCGCCGGGCTATCGTATGGCAGAAGCGTGCGTTAGTCAGTTGAACGGTGGTGATACGACCTTTACGGGTGCAGACATGAGCACCAAGTTAAAGTTATTAGGTGTCGATGTAGGTTCAATTGGTGATGCTCATGCACGTACAGAAGGTGCGATTGCCTATTCATTTATTGATGAACGCGAAGAAGTGTATAAAAAGATTGTAACCACAGCTGATGGTAAACAATTACTCGGTGCTGTATTAGTGGGTGACTGCTCAGATTACGATACCTTGCTCCAATACTTCTTAAATGAAATAGAGTTGCCTGCTAACCCAGAGTCTATGATTTTACCCAATGTTGAAGGCGGCGCGCCAACACTTGGCGCTTCAGCTTTGCCTGTTACTGCCCAAATATGCTCATGTCACGATGTGACTAAAGGTAATATTATTGATGCGGTAGAAGGTGGTGCATGTACGATTGGTGATATTAAATCATGCACGAAAGCCGGTACGGGTTGTGGTGGTTGTGTACAGCTTGTTACCAATGTTTTGAATGCAGAGCTTGAAGCACGGGGCGTAGAAGTTAATACGGACCTTTGTGAGCATTTCCCTTATACACGCCAAGACTTATATAGTTTGGTACGCGTAGGTGGTATTAAATCATTTGATGAGATGATCACGAAACATGGTAAAGGGCATGGCTGTGATATTTGTAAACCCACGATTGGTTCAATACTCGCTTCATGTTGGAATGATTATGTGTTGGAAGAAGATCATGCTGGTTTGCAGGATACGAATGATCATTTTCTCGGTAATATGCAAAAAGACGGCACATACTCTGTTGTGCCTCGTATAGCCGGTGGAGAAATTACCCCAGATAAATTAATTGTTTTAGGTGAAGTCGCTAAACAATTTAATTTATATACCAAAATCACAGGTGGGCAACGTGTCGATTTATTTGGTGCAACGGTTAACGATTTGCCGAAAATTTGGAAAATTCTTGTTGATGCAGGTTTTGAAACCGGTCATGCCTATGGTAAATCATTACGTACAGTAAAATCTTGTGTAGGCAGTACATGGTGTCGTTACGGTGTTGATGACAGTGTGGGTTTAGCCATTGAGTTAGAAAACCGTTACAAAGGTTTGCGCGCGCCGCATAAAATTAAGTTTGCCGTATCAGGTTGTACACGCGAATGTGCTGAAGCGCAAAGCAAAGATATAGGCGTGATTGCAACGGAGAATGGTTGGCAATTATTTACCGCGGGCAATGGTGGCATGAAGCCACGGCATGGTGATTTGTTTGCTGTTGATTTAGATAAAGAAACGTTAATTAAGTATATTGATCGTGTACTGATGTTTTACGTTAAAACGGCTGATCGTTTGCAACGTACATCCGTATGGATGGACAACCTTGAAGGCGGTTTAGACTACTTACGTGAAGTTGTTATAGACGATAAGCTAGGTATAGCTGATGAACTTGAATCACAAATGCAATCGCTTGTTAATGCTTATCAATGTGAGTGGAAAACAACAATTAGCAGTGAAGAACAATTAAAACGTT
>JAHDBX010000044.1:3926-8907 GCA_020630145.1 Gammaproteobacteria bacterium
AGTGGAAAACAACCATTGAAAACCCAGAAAAGGTTAAGCGTTTCCGTACTTTTGTAAATAGTGATAAAACAGATAACAATATTGTGTTTGTTGAAGAGCGAGATCAAATACGCCCGGCAACAGAGCAAGAAATAAAATTTAAGAAGGTAGTATAAATGGCTATACATGATATATGTTCAGCAAATGAAGTGTTGCCCCATACAGGTGAAGGTGTGCTAATAGGTGGTAAGCAGTTTGCTATTTTCCGTACGGGTGACAATAAGCTATATGCCACTGACAACTATGACCCATTCAGTAAAGTTAATGTATTGTCACGTGGCATCGTGGGTGATTTGCAAGAGCAAAGAGTGGTTGCGTCGCCTATTTATAAACAGCACTTCAATTTAGAAACAGGTGTTTGTTTGGAAGACGAAAATGTTTCAATCGGCACCTATGCTGTAGAAGAAAAAGATGGACGTATATTTTTGTCTCTAACATAGACTTTCTTTATGTCGTATAAAGAAAAGCAAAAATTGCTGGTTGTGGGTAATGGTATGGCAGCAATGCGTACTATTGAACATATTCTCAGCTATCAAGAAGCTGCATCTACAAATTTTGATATAACGGTTGTAGGTGCAGAGCCGCATGGCAACTATAATCGTATTATGCTGTCGCCCGTATTAGCGGGAGAGAAACACTTCAGCGATATCATGTTACACACGCATGAGTGGTATCAAAATAATAATATTACCTTGCTAGCAGGTAAAAGAGTTGAACAGCTTGATCGGGCAGAAAAAATAGCTACGCTAGATGATGGCCTGGTGCTGCATTATGATAAGTTATTGCTGGCTACAGGCTCTGATCCATTTATTATCCCCGTAACTGGGAAAGAGTTACCCGGTGTTCTAAGTTACCGCACTATAGAAGATGTTGAAGAAATGCAGTCCATAGCAAAACAGCATAAACATGCCGTTGTTATAGGTGCTGGGGTCTTAGGGCTAGAAGCTGCTTTTGGTTTGCAGCAGCAAGGTATGCAAGTGAGTGTGGTGCATAATGCTGCCACGATTATGAATCGGCAATTAGATGAAAAAGCTGCATGTATGTTGCAACAACATTTAGAAGGCTTAGGTATTACATTTCATTTAGAAAAAAATAGCGCTGCTTGTGAAGGCGTTGAGCGTGTTGAAAAACTCGTCTTTAGTGATGGCGAAGCGATTGCCGCTGACTTAGTGGTGATGGCGGTTGGTGTGCGTGCCAATACATTGCTAGCAGAGAAAAGTGGTTTAGCCTGCGAGAGAGGTATTGTTGTTGATGATTATCTATGCACTGACGATGATAACGTTTATGCTGTGGGCGAATGTGTTCAACATCGTGGTGCTACGTATGGTTTAGTTGCACCTTTATTCGAACAAGCTGTTGTTTGCGCAAAAAATATATTGGGCTTGAGCACTGAGCCTTATTTGGGTTCTCAGCTTTATACAAGCTTAAAAGTAACGGGTGTAAATTTATATTCTGCGGGTGATTTTAACGGTGATGAAAGTAGTGAAAGTATTATTTATGATGACCCCGCCAATCAGGTTTATAAAAAAATAGTGATTAATAATAATCGTATTATAGGGCTTAACTTATATGGTGATATAAGCGATGCCGTTTGGTATCAAGACTTATATCAACAGAAAAAAGATATCAGTGGTATGCGAGAAGATATGATATTTGGCAAAGCTTTTATTGCTGATGAGGCTGCATAATGACATCAGTAGTAAAAACAACCTGTCCTTATTGTGGTGTAGGTTGTGGCGTTGACGTTGCACCGCTTGATGAAAATAAAACGAAAAACATTATTAATATCGCTGTTGAAGGTGATAAGTCACACCCGGCCAACTTAGGGCGATTATGCTCTAAAGGTTCTGCCTTAGGGGAAACCATTAGATATGATGGTCGCTTACTACAGGCTAAAGTGAAAGGCGAAGTTGTCGAGTGGGATAAAGCGCTTGATGCCGTAGCAGACGGGTTTGAAAATGTTATTGCTGAGCATGGCCCTGATGCTGTAGCTTTCTACGTTTCGGGTCAATTGCTAACAGAAGATTATTATGTGGCGAATAAGCTGATGAAAGGTTTTATTGGTAGTGCCAATATTGATACTAACTCACGCTTATGTATGTCTTCGGCTGTTGCCGGGTATAAAAGGGCCTTTGGCTCCGATACAGTACCTTGTAATTATGAAGATATAGAAACCTGTGATCTGTTTATTATAACCGGTTCCAATATGGCCTGGACGCACCCTGTTTTATTTCAGCGTTTGCGTCAAGCTAAGCTGGATCGTCCGCATATGAAAGTAGTCGTGATTGACCCACGGCGCACCGCAAGTTGTGATATTGCCGATTTACATTTGCCTTTAGCCTCAGGCACAGATGCATATTTGTTTACGGGTTTGCTCGCTTACTTAAAAGGCAATGGTGCCTTAAATCAAGATTTTATTGATCAGTGTACTGAAAATTTTTCTGATGTGGATATTGCTGATTTTTCTATAGCAGCATTAGCGAATGACTGTGCTTTAGATGCTGACGATCTTGAATTGTTTTTCTCTTGGTTCTTGCAAATAGAACGCAGCATTACCTTTTATTGTATGGGTATTAATCAGTCTTCATCTGGTAGCGATAAAGCTAATGCCATTATTAATACGTATTTAGCAACAGGCCGCATAGGCAAGCCGGGCATGGGGCCTTTTTCTATAACCGGTCAGCCTAACGCAATGGGCGGTCGTGAAGTAGGTGGTTTAGCCAATCAATTAGCAGCGCATATGGATTTTGCAAATGTTGAACAACGTAGTGATGTTGAAACGTTTTGGTCAGCAAAAAATATGGCCATTGCAGATGGTTTAAAAGCGATTGACCTGTTTGAAGCTATTGATGCAGGTAAGGTTAAAGCAATATGGATTATGGCAACAAACCCGATTGTTAGCTTGCCTGATGCAGACCGTATGCGCCAAATATTAAAAAAATGTGAGTTAGTTGTTGTTTCGGAGTGTATGGAAAATACAGACACAACAGCATGTGCAGATATATTATTACCTGCGACGACATGGGGTGAAAAAGACGGTACGGTAACGAACTCAGAACGCCGTATATCAAGGCAGCGTGCTTTTAGAGCAGCGCCCGGTGAAGCCCGGAACGATTGGTGGATTATATCTGAAGTTGCTAAACGTTTAGGTTATAACGATGAATTTAATTACACTTGTTCAGCGGATATTTTCCGTGAGCATGCTGCGTTATCGGCTTATAAAAATAATGGCAAGCGTGACTTTGACTTAAGCGGCATGGTTGATATAAGTAATGCGGAATATGATGCTTTGCAACCGATTCAGTGGCCAGTAAAAAAAGCTGGTCAGGGTACGGCACGTATGTTCACTGATGGAAAGTTTTTTACGCCATCAAGCAAAGCACGTTTTATCAATGTATCGCCTCGTAAACCTAAAAATAAAGTAAATGACGAGTACCCATTTATTTTGAACACAGGTCGAGTGCGAGATCATTGGCATACTATGACGCGTACAGGTCTTGCTCCGCGCTTATCAAAGCATATAATCGAACCCTTCGCTGAAATACACCCATATGATGCGGAAAAATTTTCTTTAAAACAAGGTCAGTTATTAGAAATAAATAGTCATTGGGGCAGTATGTTAGCGCGTGCATCAATAACTGCTGAACAGCAGAAAGGTAATGTATTTGTACCCATGCATTGGAATGATCAATTTTCTTATAGAGGGCGTGCAGATGCTTTAGTGAACCCTGTTGTTGATCCTGTGTCTGGTCAGCCAGAGTATAAACATACGCCTGTTTCTATAAAAGCATGGCAGCCAAGTTGGTATGGTTTTGTATTGTTGAGACATGAAGCTGGTATTGGTTTGACGCACGATAGTTATTGGTCAAAAGCTAATGGTGGGCAGTTCATACGGTATGAAATTGCAGGCACTGATGCAGTAGATGATTGGAAAAAGTGGCTGAATGACAGAATTAGTGGCACGGATAAAATGGATGGACTGTTTTATAACGATACAAAGAAAAGCTATTATCGTGCTGCGTATGTGCAAAATAATAAGTTAATGGCTTGTGTATTTATTGCGCCATCTATTGATTTGCCATCGAGGAATTGGCTTGCTGGCTTATTAGCAAAAGATAGTATTACTGTGAAAGAGCGTAAAAGTTTGTTAGCAGGTCGTGATAGTGGTAATAATTTTGACCCCGGTGAGACAATTTGTTCCTGTTTTGCGGTTGGTGAGAACACAATTCGTCATGCAATTAAAACAAAAGGCTTAACAACACCAAAAGATATTGGTAAATGCTTGAAAGCAGGTACTAACTGCGGTTCTTGCATACCGGAGCTGCAAAAACTGATTGCGCAAGAAAAGGCAGGGCTTACATAAAGTATTGTTGAACAATCAAATTAGTGGAAATCTTACAACGATATAATTTCTGGAGCGTTTTTTTCATACGCTTGCCATTAAAAAAACTAATACTAAGCTTTTGTTTAAATTAAGGTATAATCGCTCGCTTACAGTTGTTATCTTTAACTATTCCTATTCACCAGATTAAACAAAAGCAGAGTGTATATGAGCCAACGTCCACTTTATATTCCCTATGCAGGGCCAACATTATTAGAAACGCCTCTCTTAAATAAAGCCAGTGCTTTTACGCAGTCAGAACGTGAAGCATTTAACTTAACCGGCTTATTGCCTGACATCACCGAAACAATAGAAGAACAAACGCGACGTGCTTACCAGCAACTTAATGCATTTAGTACAGCTATTGATAAACATATTTATTTGCGCAATATTCAAGATACCAATGAGACCTTATATTTTCGCTTGGTGACAGAAAACCTAGAAGAGATTATGCCTATCATTTATACCCCGACAGTCGGTGAGGCATGCCAACAGTTTTCACATATCTATCGTCGTCACCGTGGTTTATTCATTTCTTATAATGACAGGCATAAAATCGAT
>JAHDBX010000045.1 GCA_020630145.1 Gammaproteobacteria bacterium
CTCGAACCCACGACCACCGGAATCACAATCCGGGGCTCTACCAACTGAGCTACGCTCACCATAGTCAAGTTTACTCTCCGACACCATCACCACCTTGAGTTGGCGCGCCCGAGAGGACTCGAACCTCTAACCCTCGGCTTAGAAGGCCGATGCTCTATCCAGTTGAGCTACGGGCGCATCTGTGACGATTCCAGAGATTATCAAATTGGTCGGGGCAGAGAGATTCGAACTCCCGACCCTCTGGTCCCAAACCAGATGCGCTACCAGACTGCGCTATGCCCCGATCATTTGATAAAACGCGTCAAATCAGCTCTGGTAAAGCCGATCCCTAACGCGGAGCGCGATAATACGCTGACCAGAGAAAATCGTCAATCATAGATGTGAAAAAAATTACGCTTTTCAAAGATTTATTCATTTATACCCCTCAGATCATTATATTCTGACCATTCTGGCTTGCTGTGGGCAATTGAAGCTGAGAAAATAGCGCCTCTTATTTATATGTCATCTGCTAATCTACAAAAGGCCACTATGAGCGCACAAATTATCGACGGCAAAGCCATTGCTGCGGAAACAAGAGCAAAAATCAAACAATCCATTGAACAACGACTTGCCAATGGGCTACGCGCACCCGGTTTAGCCGTTATATTAATCGGTGAAAGCCCTGCATCACAAGTCTATGTAAATAATAAGAAAAAAGCCTGCGTTGAAGCAGGACTCGTATCCAAATCCTTTGAAATGCCAGGTTCCACAACAGAAACTGCGTTGCTCAACCTTATTAAAGAGTTAAACGCTGATCAAGAAATTGATGGTATTTTAGTTCAACTCCCTCTGCCTAAACATATTGATGCCGACAAGGTTATCGAAACCATTGACCCCAACAAAGATGTTGATGGTTTCCACCCCTATAATATTGGCAGATTAACGCTTCGAGCGCCGACATTGCGCCCCTGCACACCTTATGGCTGCATTAAACTATTAGAAGCCGCAGGCGAAACGTTTAAGGGTCGTAAAGCAACCGTTGTGGGTTCATCTAATATAGTCGGTCGCCCGATGGCTCTAGAACTATTACTGGCTGGCGCTACACCGACTATTTGTAACCGTTACACTGGCGATTTTCGTGAACAAATTGAAACAGCCGATATTTTAGTTGTAGCACTAGGTCGGCCAGACCATATACCAGGGGAATGGATCAAAAAAGGCGCGACCGTTATTGACGTCGGTATTAACCGCTTGGACACGGGTAAATTAACCGGGGATGTACATTTTGAGAGCGCCAAAGAAAGAGCAGCATTTATTACACCCGTACCGGGCGGCGTTGGGCCGATGACTATCGCTATGCTATTACAAAATACGCTTAATTCTGCTGAGGCACGTGATTAGCATGCCTTTGTCTATAAACGCATTATTTTTTGTTGGCCTGGGTGGCGCCATAGGCGCCATAACACGCTACATTATTAGCATTAACTTTATCAATAATGGCCAACAGTTTCCATGGGGGACCTTTATTGCCAACATTATTGGTGCGTTTATCATCGCCTGTCTATATGTCGTTATCGTTGAAAAGTCATTTTTCAGTAGCCACCTCTCAGACCCTTTAAGGCAGTTATTAGTCGTTGGTTTTCTCGGCGCCCTCACCACCTTTTCAAGCTTTTCACTTGAAAGCGTTTTGCTTTTCAACAATAACCACTATCAACTCGCTATTACCTATATTATATCGACACTGGTATGCTGCTTAGCTATTACCTTTGTCACTATAAAAATGAGTCGTTCAATATTTTAAAATAAATAGATAAAGCATTCAGGCTTTCCGGCCGATTATACAAAGCAAGCCATCAAACTTGTATGCAACATCTATTTATGACTAGCTTTACTCAATACAACAAACATAATACTAAAGGCATAGCTCACGAACTGCTATGCGGTATAGAAGACCAGTTTGGCTTTTTACCTAATATGTTCAGTTACATGGTTGAGTCTCCCGTAACTGTACAAGCTTATTTACAACTGAACCAATTAACCAAACAGTGCTCGCTTACAGATAAGCAAAAACAATTGGCCATGCTCACCGTCAGCATCGAAAATAAGTGTGACTTCTGCTCTAACAACCATAAGCTATTAGCAATACAGCACAAGATAGAAACACAAACAATAGACGCTGTGTTTAGTGGTCACACCATAAACAATGTGCAAGATGCAGCACTTGTACGCATGATGCAAGCTCTAGTTCAAAAAAGAGGCTTTGTCGAACACACAGAAATCGATGACTTTATTGATGCCGGCTTTACCAGAAAACAAATTTTCGAATGCATATTGATAGTGACTATAAAAACGCTATCAACATATGCCAACCACCTAAACAACCCCAAGCTTGACCCCGAAGTTATCGCAATGCTTGAAAAAGAAGAAAAATAAAAGCCTGCTAAAGCAGGCTTTTATTTTCATCAAATTGAAAAACTATAATTAACCAAATTGATTCATCGTATTATCAGAACCAGATGCTTTTAACGCTTGATCACCTGAAAAATACTCTTTGTGATCATCACCGATATTAGAACCTGCCATATCTTGATGCTTAACAGTAGCAATCCCCTGATGAATTTCTTTACGCTGTACACCAGCAACATAAGCTAACATACCTTGATCACCAAAGTAACCTTTTGCCAAGTTATCTGTTGACAAGGCTGCTGTATGATAAGTCGGCAAGGTAATTAAATGATGGAAAATACCCGCTTCACGCGCTGCATCTGCTTGAAAAGAACGAATTCTATTATCCGCCTCAACACCCAAATCTGTTGCATCATAATCAGCACTCATTAAATTATTACGATCATAAGCTGCAAGATCTTTACCCTCTTCTGTCCATGCATCAAAGACTTGCTGACGGAAGTTTAAGGTCCAGTTAAACGATGGTGAATTGTTATAAACTAACTTAGCATTTGGTACTACTTCACGAATACGATTAACCATTCCACCAATTTGGCCTATATGTGGCTTCTCAGTTTCAATCCACAATAAATCTGCGCCATTTTGCAAAGAAGTAATGCAGTCCAATACGCAACGATCTTCACCTGTTCCCGCGCGGAATTGAAATAGGTTGCTAGGTAATCTTTTCGGGCGAACTAATTTGCCATCTTGTTTAATTAGCACATCACCATTAGCTATATTAGCCTCACTTACTTCTTCAACATCAAGAAAAGCATTGTATTGATCGCCTAAATCGCCTGGCTCATCAGTAACAGCTATTTGCTTTGTTAACCCTGCGCCCAATGAATCTGTACGTGCAACAATAACACCATCATCAACACCTAACTCAAGAAAAGCATAACGCACGGCCTGAATTTTTGCCAAGAAGTCAGCATGCGGAACGGTTACTTTACCATCTTGATGGCCACACTGTTTTTCATCCGATACTTGATTTTCAATTTGAATACAGCAAGCACCAGCTTCAATCATTTTTTTAGCCAATAAGTAAGTCGCTTCTTCGTTACCAAAGCCAGCATCTATGTCAGCTATAATGGGCACAACATGCGTTTGAAAATTATTAATGCCTTTCAATGCCTCTGCTTTTTCAGCTGGTGTTTTAGCCTCATCCATCTGACGATACAGATGATTTAACTCCCATGCGTCAGCCTGCTTTAAAAATGTATACAACTCTTCAATCAATGCAGGCACTGATGTTTTTTCATGCATAGACTGATCAGGCAATGGACCAAACTCTGAACGCAATGCTGCAACCATCCAACCTGATAAATACAGGTAACGGCCTTTAACAGAACCAAAATGTTTCTTAATTGAAATCATTTTTTGTTGGCCAATAAAACCATGCCAACAACCTAAAGACTGCGTGTAATTAGCAGGGTCTTTATCATAATTTTCCATATCATCACGCATAATTTTTGCCGTGTATTTGGCTATATCCATACCTGTATTAAAACGGTTCTGCAATTTCATTCTTGCAACATATTCTGGGTTAATACCTTCCCATCCTTGGCCGTTTCCATTTTTCAATGTATTAGCATCATTAACTTCTTTTGTATAATCAAACATTACTTTCTCCAATTAACTTATGTTTTATAAATTTGAATTCATTAAATTTCTTAGGCTTGCTTTGCCGTCAACCTATGCGCATGTAACAAAGGCTCGGTATAGCCAGAGGGTTGTTCAACTCCTTTAAGTACTAGGTCTAAAGCGGCTTGATAGGCAATACTCGTCTGCAACGATGTAGCCATTGCCTTGTACGACGGATCACTCTCATTTTGTTTGTCCACAACTTCGGCCATACGCGCAAATACTGCCTCCACCTGCTCTTTGCTGCACAAGCCATGCAACAACCAGTTAGCAATATGCTGACTAGATATACGCAATGTAGCGCGGTCTTCCATTAAGCCGATGTTATTAACATCTGGTACCTTTGAGCAGCCAATACCCTGGTCAATCCAACGCACCACATAACCCAAGATGCCTTGTGCATTATTTTCCAATTCCTTTTCAATGGCTTCTGCACTTAAAGCACTATTAACAGGTAATAAAGGAATACTTAAAATGTCTTGTAAACTCGCTTGTTTGCGTGTCTTAAGCTCATTTTGTTTCGCAAAAACATCTATTTGGTGGTAGTGCAAAGCATGCAGTAATGCAGCAGTAGGCGACGGTACCCATGCAGTATTTGCACCTGCCATAGGGTGTTCTGTTTTAATAGCCATCATGTCAGCCAGCTCATCTGGCTTAGGCCACATACCTTTGCCGATTTGGGCCTTTCCAGATAAGCCACAAGCCAAACCTATATCAACGTTTTGGTTTTCATAAGCCGCTATCCATGCCTGCTTTTTAATATCATCTTTAGGCAAAAATGCGCCTGCTAACATGCTCGTATGTATTTCATCACCTGTACGATCTAAAAAACCGGTGTTAATAAATACGCAGCGTGTTTTAGCAACGCGAATACACTCTTTTAAATTGACCGTGGTACGACGTTCTTCATCCATAATGCCAATCTTTATTGTATTCGCTTCAAGCTTTAGCATTTGCTCAACACGGCTGAACAAGTCGCAAGTAAATTGCACTTCTTCAGGACCATGCATCTTAGGCTTAACAATATAAATGCTGCCCGTTTTACTATTCGCTGCTCGCTTATCCATTCTTTTCAAATCAATAGATGCAATTAACGACGTGACAACCGCATCTAATATACCCTCAGGTATGTTATTACCTTGCTGGTCTTGAATCGTATCAATAGACATGAGATGGCCAACGTTACGTATAAACATTAAACTACGACGACGTACGTAATATGAGCCACTATCTTTTGAGGTGAAGACACGATCTCTTTTTAAAGTGCGATTAATAGTCTTACCACCTTTAACAAAATCTGTGCTGAGCGTGCCAGTCATTAAGCCCAACCAATTACGGTAAACGTCTATTTTGTCCTCAGTGTCTACTGCAGCAACAGAGTCTTCACAATCCATAATGGTTGTTAATGCACCCTCTACACGAACATCTTCTACACCCGCCTCATCCATTGCTCCTACAATGCTGCCCGGCTGTATACATATATTGATATGCAAACCATTATTTTTTAACAACACTTCAGTTGGCGCATGCTTTGAACCGTTATAGGCTACAAACTGTTTAGGGTTTTCAAGCGATACATAGTCACCATTTTTAAGAACAGCAGTAAGTTGCTGATAATAAATTTGATACAGGGTTACATCATTATGTGAAGCACCTGATAAAGGGAAATTATCATCTAAAAATTGTCGGCAATACTTCACTACTTCTCTGCCGCGCAACTTATTGTATTCAGCCCCAGCCTTTAGCTTACCTTTTTGCTCAATAACATTGCTGCCATAAAGTGCATCATATAAACTACCCCAACGGGCATTTGCAGCATTAAGCGCAAAACGTGCATTCTTCAATGGTGGCAACCTCATCATCAACATTCTTTGTTTCAATAGAGAAGTCATCACCTTCTTCGACTATGTAACCAATAGCTCTTAGAAAGCGTTCATACTCCGCATGATCTGTATCTTTATAGTCATTCTTTTTATGCCACTGATCTATACTTTTTTGTAGCGTCTCGCGCTTTTCAATCAATGCCTGATTTCTTGGAGAAAAATTAGCCACAATAGACTCCAACCCAGACCAAAACTGGCTCGGCGAGACCTCCGTTAATGGCAGTACTTCATTATCAATAAACTGAGAAAACTCGTCGTTTATATTTAGCGTTGAGGGTATTGCCTTTAATGGACTATTCATAATGACTCCTTACTGCATATAAGTTCGTATTCAGCATGTGCTATACAAGCTGCTTGTGTTGGAATGCATAATACCCAAGGATGGTATATAATTTCACAATAGAAATTTCACAGTGTAAATTTTACAAATGAAGAAATTAAACAGCCTGATCCGTAACGCACACTTCCTTGGCACCAAAATACGTAATTTGCGTAAGAGAAATAATCTAACGATGGAAGACCTTTCTGCCCGCTGCATCAAGGAAAACCCTGACGCTTCACCTTCTGTATCTTATTTGTCGATGATTGAGCGTGGTAAACGCGTGCCCAGTGAAGACATGCTTAAAGTGATTGCTCAGGTGTTTCAAAAAGACATACAGTGGTTTTTGGATGATGCCCCAGATGAAGAGGCTATTATTCCATTTAAAGGTAAACGCGGTGGCATTCGCGGTATGGCTTTAGAGCCTAGCTTATTGTTTTCTAACGATATTTTAGAAATAGCGCTACCCGAGCTTGTGTCTCAAGCCGGGGTTTCCGGGCAACACTTCGCTCATTTGCTCATACGTGCTTACCAAGAACATCACCAAAACCACTTCCCTGATATAGAAAGGGCTGCTGAAGAAGTTGGCAAAAAGGAAATGCCTTTAAGCTTAGATAAAATCATGGCTATTTGTAAGAATATGGGCTTAGAGATCATCTGGTTCGACCGCCTACCTGCCGAGATCAGCAGTAATGAAGAAAATATTCAAAGCAACAACCTAGTACGCTCTTTCTTTGTAAAACCCAATAAGGTTTACCTGAATACCCAGCTCAAAAGCCAAGAAATGCGCCTTAAATACGACCTTGCGATGCAAATTGGCCACCTTGTATTGCATAACGGTGATGGCATAAAAAGCATGAGTATTGCTGGGCTACGTAGCAATGAACAGTATATTAAGAAGAGAAGTAGCGATGACTACTCTCACCGTTCTACCATACAAACTCAGGACATTATCAATACGTGGAGGGATTTTGAATGTAGCTTTTTCGCCGCCGCATTGCTATGCCCCAAAGTTCCTTTCCGCCAATTACTAGACCGACACAATTATGAAATTAATGTTGGTCACTTACTCGGTGTATCAACCGCTGTAATTATGCGCAGAATGACGGCTGTTTCACCCTACCCATATTGGCACTACCTAGACGCCTACCCTCCGGGCAAACTAAAAGCTATCTACCGCGGCAACGGCATTCCTTTACCTTGGGGTAATATGCGTATGGTATTAGACCCTTGCCAACACTGGGGAGTCTTTCGCTTATTTGACTCACCTAAAAATCACACATCATCACAGATATCTGTACTAGAGGCTAATGATCAATCACGACTTTATGCCTGCGAATCAACCAAGGTATATGACTTAGCTAAAAACCCACATGTTATTTGCACAGGTATTGACCTTAACCCCGCCCTTGAATCACAGGGCAAAGATGCGCAAAGCTTAGCAGAAGAACTAAAAGAGTATTGTAGTAAAAATGGTGGAGCTGTCTCGATACCAGACAAGCTTAAAAAGGAGCTAATGAGCATAGCGAAAATATTGAATATCGCATGGATAGAAAGAGGCCTTGAAAACCCCGCTCGGCTTATTTGTCCACGCAGTAGCGATTGCCCAAGAAACCCTTGCTGCTACAACCAGCAAAAGAACAATGCTCAAACTATAGATCTAGATGCTATTCAAAAAGACATTATAAATAGCGTCAATACGCAGGATTAAATAAACCAACACGCCGGTCTAATCAAACTAGACCGGCATGCATAACAAACGCTTAAGGCTTGAGAGGGTAACGGCTGTATTTAACGCCAGCCATTTTTTCAAGTACACGGCGTACTTGACAAGTATAACCAAACTCATTGTCATACCATAGGTATAACACACAGGTGTTCCCATTAGTAATGGTTGCTTGCGCATCAAAAACAGCTGCAGTACGTGAGCCAACCAAATCACTAGATACAATTTCAGGAGAATCTGAAAAATCTATTTGTTTGATATAATCAGAGTGCAAACAGGTCTCACGCATAAACTCGTTAAGCGTTTCCGCATCTACTTCCTTGGACAAGGTCAAGTTTAAAATCGCCATCGATACATTTGGCGTCGGTACACGTATTGCATTACCTGTTAATTTACCACTTAACTCGGGCAAAGCTTTTGCAACAGCTTTAGCCGCACCTGTTGATGTTAAAACCATATTAATAGCAGCACCACGTCCTCGACGATCAGCAGCATGGTAGTTATCTATTAGGTTTTGATCATTAGTATAAGAGTGTACAGTTTCAACATGGCCCCGAACAATATCAAAGTTATCATTCATTATCTTCAACGTAGGCACAATTGCATTAGTTGTACATGAAGCGGCACAAATAACTTTATCATCAGGCTGAATTTCATCGTCATTCACCCCCATAACAATATTTTTAATATCATTTCCTGGAGCGGTTAATAATACTTTAGATGTACCTTTAGATTGCAAATGCTGACTTAGGTCTTTCTCAGTTTTCCACACACCTGTATTATCAACAATAATTGCATCATTAATACCATACTCTGTGTAATCTACTTCAGCCGGTGAATTTGAATAAATAAATTGTATCTCATTGCCATTAATAACTAATTTATTTTCATCTTCTAAAACAC
>JAHDBX010000046.1:0-6665 GCA_020630145.1 Gammaproteobacteria bacterium
TTATTTATAAATTATTACTATTATTAAGCAGCTCTTTTTTTGTTAGTAACTATTTTTTCTTTATACTTATCAATAACTTAGCGCTAAAATTTGCCCTTCACAATCTGTCGTTTTATACCTCAGTTACCTGTGGATAACTTGTGTCAGATTCTTGCCCCTCTACTTAACGACAGGTCAATGACATCTTACTCACAGGCAGCTTGTCAGCTTATTAACAACTTATTAACACATGCACAGAAGTTGTTAACTTGTTAGTATTCGCGTTAAATTGTTGTAATCTTCGTCGATCATGTAGTCAACTCCGCGAAGCTCTTTTATTTTTCTACACGCATGCAATGCGGTGGTATGGTCGCGCCCACCGAATGCATCACCAATTTCTGGCAAGCTATGGTTCGTTAATTCTTTCGCTAATGTCATGGCCACTTGTCTTGGTCGAGTAATTGAGCGGCTACGACTCTTGGATAATAAATCACGTTGCGCTATTTTGTAATACTCAGCAACGGTTTTTTGAATATTTTCTATAGTAACTTGCTTATCTTGTAAGACAATGAGATCTCTTAGTGCATCATGTGCAAAATCTAAGGTAATACTTTGTCCTGTAAAGTGTGCATTTGCTATAACTCGACGCAATGCTCCTTCTAATTCACGTACATTAGAGCGCATACGCTTAGCAATAAAGAAAGCAACTTCACTCGGAAGCTCTACTCCGGCTGATTCTGCCTTACTTTGTAAAATAGCGACTCGCGTTTCTAATTCAGGTGGGTCTATGCTGACCGCTAAGCCCCAACCAAAACGCGATTTAAGGCGTTCATCTAGACCTTCTACTTCTTTAGGATAGCGGTCGCTTGATAGTATGACCTGGTTCTGCCCTTCTAAAAGTGCATTAAAAGTATGGAAAAACTCTTCTTGTGAGCGATCTTTTTTTGCGAAAAACTGTATATCGTCGATTAAAAGTGCGTCAACTGATCGATAAAGTTGCTTAAAATCGTTCATCGCGTTATGTTGTAGGGCTTTCACCATGTCGCCAACAAAACGTTCGGAATGTAAATAAACAACACGCGCATCGGGTTTGTTGCGCATAATTTCATTACCGACGGCATGCATAAGGTGGGTTTTACCTAAACCTACTCCACCATATAAAAATAAGGGGTTATAGCCACTACCACCGGGATTTATACCGACCTGCTGAGAGGCCGCACGAGCCAGTTGGTTAGATTTACCTTCTACAAAGCTGTCGAAAGTAAAGCTAGGGTTAATATTATGTACAACAGGTGGTAGTTTTTCTTCTACTTGAATAGTATGTAAAGTAATTGCTGCATCTTGAGTGACAGGGTTGCGTATTGATGAACCGACTTCAAGAGATACATTGTCAACGCCATTGCCAAGCGCAATTTCTTTAATGCGTTGAAAGAAACGGCCTTGAACGGAATCAACTACGAACTGGTTTGGCGCTAATAGGCGCAATAAACCGCCATCTATTGTCCCTTGTAAAGGCCTAATCCAGGTATTGAGATCTTGTTCAGATAACTCAGACTCTAATTGTTGAAGACAGTTAGTCCACACCACTGATGACACAGAAGTATTCCCCTCACAGAATTTTGATTTTGATGACCTAGCAAGAAACAGCTAGATGTCATGCTGATATCATTACGAAGGCGAAGTATAGCGCGATTATCGTAAAGTTATCCACAGGTAGATTGTTTATTTAGCCAACTTTTTACTTTTTTCCATTCCAATAATTTCTCGCTAAATGGCATTTTTGCGTATGCAGGGCTTGTTGAAGGCAGGATTATTAAGCTAAATTTCTCGAATAAGTCCTTGTTTTTACTCAAGGCATGCTGTTTAAATAATTTTTCAGCTGTTTTACCATTAAAGAAAATAGTTTTAATATCAGGGGCATAGGCGAATAAGCTAGCAAAGTCATTGAGAGATACGGTCTTAGTATCGATATTACTGTCTAAACTGCCGTTACGTTGACACTCCGCTAATACATCCCATAAAGCAATGCCCTGATTTTTTATGAGCTGTAAACGTTTTTGATATAAAGCGTTTTCTTTAAGATTTGAGTCGCCCTCTTTTGGTGCAAAAAGGCTTTCTATAATTGGCCAAAAACTATTGCGTGGGTGTGCATAATACTGTTGGTGGTCCAGTGAAATAACGCCGGGCATCGACCCTAAAATAAGTACTTTAGCGCGTGGATTCGCAATGTAATTAAAGCTTTTTATCGTTGAAGGGCTTTGATTTTGACTTTTGGACATAAAAACCATGTAAAACAGCAGAAAATAAAGAGTTAGCTTGACATTTAAGGCGTCTAAGCCTATCCTGCGCGGCTCTTTAAAGCCAGCTCAAGCTAAGGCTCTTCATCTGAGAGTAAAAGCTTAATTTACCGTAAAACTAGGGTAAATACTGGTCATAAATTAAACATATTTTTCGTAGGTATAGTAATGAAGCGTACATATCAACCAAGCAAGCTTAAGCGTGCTCGTACACACGGTTTTCGTGCAAGAATGGCAACTCGCGGTGGTAGAGCCGTATTAGCAGCTCGTCGTGCTAAAGGCCGTAAGAGTTTAACAGTATAATAATAATTGGGCTGTATAGTCAGTAGTGAACAAAGGCCTTTATCCTAGAGATTGGCGAGTACTTAAACCAGCGGAATATCAGCAAGTGTTTAAGCATGCCAAAGCGATAAAAGGCCGTGAACTAACACTACTTTATATACCCAATTCGTTAAACCATCCTCGTGTAGGTATGGCTATTGCCAATAAACACTGTGGTAATGTTGTATTACGTAATCGTGGAAAACGATTGATACGAGAATTTTTTAGACAACATATGCGAGAAATAGGTGGCTACGACCTAGTGTACTTATCAAAGCCACACTTAGGTAAAGCTAGCAATAAACAGATAAATGATGCGTTGGAATTCTTTAAACGTCGATTCAGTAAAGAAAACGCTTAAAAAAGCGCTGGCGGCGCCATTTTTACTGTTGATTAGTATCTACCGCTATTTTATTAGCCCTTTCTTACCGCCAAACTGTCGCTACTACCCTACTTGCTCCCAATATACTGAAGAAGCTATTCAAACGCATGGCTTGTTTGCTGGTGCTTGGCTAGGCTTCAAACGTATCGTATCGTGTCATCCTTGGTCCGAAGGTGGCTTTGATCCGGTGCCAGAAAAAAAACATTGTTCACATCAACATAATATTAATAAGGCTCACAAAAATGGGTGATTTACGTTTATTTGGTTTTGTCTCTTTTGCATGTGTCAGCATGCTAATTTTTCAAGCATGGCAGCGCGACTATGTTATTGCGCCACAAGAAGCTGCTGTAGCTGAAAGCCAGACGCTTAAGGCAGGAAGTGTTGCAAAAAGTGACGAGCCGGATTTATCAGGCTTAACAGCAAAAGAAAATGTAAGCCAAACTATTGGCCAGTTAGGTGGGGACTTAGCAGCCGTATCTGCAAACACGGGTTCAGCGGCTCGCTTCGCAGAAATAGAAAATGATGTATTGCGTTTAAAAGTTGATTTGTTAGGTGGCAGCATTGTTCGTTCAGAACTGCTGAATTATGCAACATCTTTAGAAGATGAAACACCGATTACCTTATTAAACGAAACAGCACGACACTTCTTTGTTGCAAAGAAAAACATTATTTTTGACTTGCAAACCGGACCTATTAGCTCTGAGATATTTACTTACCAAATAGCGTCACAAAATAAAAACACATTAAACCTGTTTTGGGAAAGTAAGCAAGCGCCAGGTATTCGTTTAGAAAAGCAAATTCGTTTTAACGAAGATACTTATCAAGTAAAAGTAACAGATAAAGTTATTAATAATTCAAAACAACTTTACCCAATAAAAACACAACGTGAACTGCAACGTGTTTATAACGAAGATGATCATAAACAAGGTTTCACACAAACGTTCACGGGCGGTGTTTTTCATAACGAAGAAGACAAATATCAAAAATTTGATATGAAAGAGCTGTCTAAGGGCGAATTGTCTCGGCAGTCTACAAACGCATGGGCAGCAATGATTCAACATTACTTTGGTGCAGCATGGTTACCTGCAGCAACAGAGTCTAATAATTATTACAGTGGCGGCGCAGATAATAAAGAAGGCTATCGCTACAGTATTGGTTTTACTTCGATAGTAGAAAATGTACAGGTTGGTCAAGTTTACAGTAATGAGAGTACATTATTTGTTGGCCCTAAAATTGAAGATAAATTAGAAGCAGCAGCAGAAGGCTTAGGCTTGATTGTTGACTTTGGTATTTTTACGCCAATTTCGCAGCCTTTATTTACAGCGCTTAAATTTATTCATAGCTACGTTGGCAACTGGGGCTGGGCAATTATATTATTGACCTTCTTTATTAAACTGCTATTTTATTACCCTTCACAAATTAGTTATAAATCGATGGGTAAAATGCGTGAAGCGCAACCAAAGATGCAAGCTATACGTGATCGTTACGCTGATGACCGTCAACGCCAAGGTCAGGCAATGATGGAGCTGTACAAAAAAGAAAAAATTAATCCGGCGGCAGGTTGTTTGCCAATGATTATTCAAATCCCGGTTTTCATTTCTTTATATTGGGCATTGCTAGAAAGTGTGGAATTACGTCAAGCACCATGGGCTTTATGGATACAAGATTTATCAGCAAAAGATCCGTTTTATATTTTGCCTTTAATTTACGGTGCAACTATGTATGTGCAGCAAAAATTAAACCCGCAACCAACTGATCCAATACAGGCAAAAATATTTACGTATTTACCGGTTGTATTTACAGTGTTCTTTATGTTTTTCCCAGTTGGTTTAGTTTTGTATTGGATAACAAATAATATCTTAACCATTGCACAACAATGGTATATCTATAAATACGTACTTAAAATGAAGAAATAAGTATGTCCAACAACGATACCATCGCCGCCATAGCAAGCGCTCCAGGTAAAGGCGGCGTTGGTATTATTCGAATATCCGGTAGAGAAACAAAAAAAATAGCGGATATTTTATTTCAGAAAACCCTCCAAGCCCGTCACGCTTACTACCTACCTTTTAAAACACTTGATAAAAGCAATATACTTGATAAAGGTATAGCGCTATATTTTTCTGCGCCTAACTCATATACAGGTGAAGATGTACTTGAGTTACAAGGCCATGGTGGCCCCGTTGTTTTAAACTTATTACTAAAAGAAATCCTGTCTATTGATCAGGTAAAAATTCGTTTAGCGGAGCCCGGTGAATTTACTTTACGTGCCTATTTAAACGATAAAATGGATTTAGCTCAAGCAGAAGCGGTCGCCGATTTAATTGATAGCAGTTCAGAACAAGCTGCTAAAGCAGCGGCTAGAAGCTTAGCGGGTAGTTTTTCAGAAGCGGTTTACCAGTTACTCGATAAATTGACTTATGTGCGCATTTACCTTGAAGCGGCGCTCGATTTTCCAGAGGAAGAAATAGACTTTCTCGCCGATACTGAATTACAGCAACGCATTAAACAGCTAGAAACAGAGCTAGCGAATATAAAAAACAATGTTCGTCAAGGTCAGCTTATTAAAGAAGGCATGACGGTGGTTATTTTAGGTCAGCCAAATGCAGGCAAAAGTAGTTTGCTAAATCAGCTAACGGGTAATCAAACAGCAATAGTTACTGATATAGCGGGTACTACACGTGATGTGCTGCGTGAACATATCCATATTGACGGTTTGCCTTTGCATATTATTGATACAGCCGGTTTACGAGAAACATCTGATACCATCGAGCAAGAAGGTGTTAAACGAGCATGGCAAGAAGTGGAGAAAGCTGACCGCGTTCTATTACTGATAGATAAAGACCTAGGCTTTAGTGAAGCGGAACAAAAAATAATCAAGCAATTGCGCGGTGAAGAAAAAGATCATGCTATACCGATTGATTTTATTTATAACAAAATTGATTTACATAACGAGAAGGCATTTATCAAACAAAAGTCACATGGCGCTGAAATTGGTTTATCTGCGCTTACCGGTGAGGGCATCAATCTACTTAGTGAACATTTAAAACAAAGCATGGGTTTTGAACAAAGTACCGAAACACAATTTACGGCACGTCAGCGACATATGGATGCCTTGCTAAATATTGAAAAGCATATAGCAATAGCTGTAAAACAGTTTGAAAATAATGCAGCAGAATTATCTGCAGAAGAGCTACGTTTAGCACAAGAACAGCTTGCCAGTATTACCGGTGAATTTCATAGTGACGATTTACTGGGAGAAATATTTTCAGGATTTTGTATTGGTAAGTAAGCGTTGTATTTAAAAAGGAATAGTGCTTTTGTCATTAAACCTTTGAGTATTTGTTAATTAAAAATAAATACACAGCAGCAGATATCCCTGCAACACTAAGTGCCATACACATAATTATAATTTGGTAACGGACCGCAATTAACGGTTCAACACCTGAAAGAATTTGTCCTGTCATCATGCCGGGCAGGGCCACTAAGCCAACAGCAAGTGTTGCATTAATTTGAGGAATTAAGGCAGCGTTATAACCTTCTGTTCTTGCTTGCAAATAGTCCTGGTTTTTCGCATAAGTACTTTCAAAACGCTCGGCAGCTAAGCTGATGCTATTCATCGCGGCTGAAAAAACCATGCCCGCGATAGGTATCCATATAACGGGGTTGTACCAAGGGTTTGGCGA
>JAHDBX010000046.1:6675-8870 GCA_020630145.1 Gammaproteobacteria bacterium
AAAAATATAAAAACCAGGTTTATACTTGCTGAAGAAAATATGGCGAATGAAGCAATAATAAAAAAGCGCTTATTTTTGTTCTTTAATGGCCGTATAGATATCCACGTGGCTGCAAATAACATAATAAATAATACACAGATGGTTACCCAGTAGCTTTGTCCTGTAAAAATAGCTTTTAATATAAAAGCGACAAGCAGTAATTGAATAGCCATACGGGCTGTTGCATATAATGTGTCGTAGCGATGAGGCATACGCCACAAGGTTTGTATAATAAAAACGAATGAAACCGGGATAAGCATTAATGCTAATTTAGAGAGTGAAATGGTTTCAATCATGAAGGTGGTTTTCGCTTTTGTTACTATGCTTAATAATATCTATAGCAGACGATAAAAATATAATAGACATTATTAGTGCCGCAATTAAGTCAGGCCAAGCAGAGTGGGTTAAATAAACTAATACGCCTGCAATAATAACAAAAACATTATTAATCATATCGTTACGGCTGCATAACCAAACTGAACGAATATTTGCATCACCTTCTCTAAATTTAAGTAGTAATAATACGCAAATAAAGTTAGCCAAGAAAGCAAGAAAAGCGACGCTGCTCATCGTGACAGCTTCTGGCTCAATTGTAAAAACAAAACGGTATAAGGTGGCACCAAATATCGATAGAGCTAATACGATTAATGAGTAAGCTTTAATTTTAGCGACGCTATTACGAATAGTGAGCGTTTTGTCTACCGCCCATAAACTTATAGCATAGGTCAATGTATCAGCTAAAAAATCTAAGGCATCCGCTTTTAGAGCCTGACTATTTGAAGCAAAGCCGGCAAACATTTCAATGCAAAAGAGCAGGGCATTTATAGTGATAACAAGTAGAATGGTGCGCTTAAATGCAATACTGTTGCCGGTGAAATCATTATGCTGGCAATTAGCTGACATAGTTGAACCTATTTAAGATAATCTATTCATAGTTAATACCTGTAAGCTTATAGTAAAAACCCAATGAATATAAAGAATATTACCTTAACCAGTATTGCAATGTTAGCCTTTGCGGCCAATTCTATATTTTGTCGTTTAGCATTACTGGATAACAGTATAGATGCCACAAGTTTTACAGTAATAAGAATCATTAGCGGTGCACTTATATTGACAGGCTTAGTTGCTTTTAAAGCACATTCCTATAAGCATATTTTTACAAAACCACCGTTACGCTTTGCTTTAGCCTTAACAGCATATGCGGTGTGTTTTTCATATGCTTACATACAGTTGTCTGCTGCAACGGGTGCATTAATACTTTTTACAAGTGTACAGCTTACAATGGTTATATATAGTTTATATCAAGGACATCGCTATTCAAAAATAAAGTGGTTTGCTTACAGTTTATGTCTTATTGGTTTTTTCGTCTTAGTATTACCAACGGCAGAGCAGCCACAAACCTTGCCGCTAATATTAATGGTTATATCGGGTATAGCGTGGGGCGCTTATTCATTATTTGCTAAAGCTACTCAAGAACCTTTGCAAACAGTACAGCAAGCCTTTTTATGGTCTGTGCCAATAGTTATTCTGCTGTTAGTGCTTGTTTGGCTAGTTAGTAGCAGCAGTATTCATGCAACTGGGCATGGTATAGTATTAGCCGTCCTTTCGGGCGCAATAGCATCGGGCTTGGGCTACTTTCTTTGGTATATTGTTTTGCAAAAAATTACGTCTTTTAATGCGGCTGTTGCTCAATTAACCGTACCTATTATTACCGCCGCTATTGCAATTGTCTTGTTGGGTGAAAACATAAATTTACAGTTTATTTTTGCTAGTGTATTAATTATAACGGGCTTATTAATAAACGTTTATAAAGAAGATTAGCTTGAGTGTTGTTTAAACATGTTGGTCAATTAATATAGGGTTACCATCTGGGTCTAGCAACATTAAACTAGCGGGACCGCTTGTATTTTCATCGGCTTCATTAAGCAAACTCAGTCCTTGAGACTGTAGTTCATGTTGAAGTTCGCGAATATCCGTAAAGCTTTCTAGAGGTTTATTATTTTTGTCCCAGCCGGGGTTAAAAGTAAGCATGTTCTTTTCAAACATTCCTTCAAATAAGCCTATTGTATGCTAGCCATTACGCAGAATAAGCCAATTATGGGCAGCATCACCGCCGATAGTCGCGAAGCCAAGATTAAAATATTTTTGAAGCTTGC
>JAHDBX010000047.1 GCA_020630145.1 Gammaproteobacteria bacterium
GCCAAATATATACAGACGTTGATGGCGTATACACAACCGATCCACGCGTTGAGCCTAATGCTAAGCGTATGGAAGAAGTCACTTTTGAAGAAATGCTAGAAATGGCGAGCCTAGGTTCAAAAGTATTACAAATTAGGGCCGTTGAATTTGCAGGTAAATACAACGTACCACTACGTGTGCTTTCTACGTTTAAAGAAGGCCCAGGTACATTAATTACAGTTGAGGATAATAAGATGGAAGCACCTAAAATATCAGGTATCGCTTTTAATCGTGATGAAGCACAAATCAAAATAACCGGTGTACCCGATAGTCCGGGTATAGCCGCTAAAATACTTGGCCCGGTTGCTAAGGCCAATATCGAAGTGGATATGATTGTACAAAACTTAGGTACAGATGGTAAAACCGACTTCACCTTTACCATTAATCGGAACGACTATGAGCCTACACTGAAAATAATGGAACAAGTACAACAAACATTGGGTGCTGAAGCCGTATCAGGCGACAATACCATTGTTAAAGTGTCTTTAGTGGGTGTGGGCATGCGCTCGCATGCGGGTGTTGCTAGCCAAATGTTCGAAGCCTTAGCGAAGGACTCTATTAATATACGCATGATTTCTACTTCAGAAATCAAAATATCGGTTGCTATAGAAGAAAAATACCTAGAATTAGCCGTACGCTCCTTGCATTCAGAGTTTGGTTTGAGCGAATAGGAACTTTTGCGCCTAAATTAGCTCTAAATAAAAGGAAATCGCCCTATAAATTATTGTTCTCAATAGCCGTTTAGTTACATTAAGAATTCAGTTATAATTACGGTTGTATGAATAATAGGCGCTGGATAGCAACTATTTTCATTAGGTGATGAAAAAAAACAGGAGCATATATGCTTATTTTAACTAGGCGTATTGGTGAGACCCTAATGGTTGGTGACGATGTTACAGTTACCGTATTAGGCGTGAAAGGCAATCAAGTACGCATTGGTGTGAATGCACCAAAAGAAGTAGCGGTACATCGTGAAGAAATTTACGACCGTATTCAGCTAGAAAAAGCACAGAAAAGCGGCGCAGAACCTATGGATGATGCTCCCGAACCCGGCAATTGCTAATACAATTGGAAAGGGTTATTTATATTTTATAAATAATCCTTTTGTTGCTCCCCTCCATATTTCAGTAAGTAAGCCTCCAATAAGTAAAAATTCCTTATATTATTGTAGATATCAGTTGTATTCTATCCACTGAATTGATTACAATATGCGCCCTTCGCGTATGACGCGAAGCACGGAGAAATGGCCGAGTGGCTGAAGGCGCTCCCCTGCTAAGGGAGTATAGGGTTTATAGCTCTATCGAGGGTTCGAATCCCTCTTTCTCCGCCATATCCATTAAAAAAGCCCGCCTCGATATAGGTGGGCTTTTTTAATGGATGTTGTATAGCAACAGGGGCTTCGATAAATTTCCGTTCGAAAAAATTGCTGGGCAGATTTATGCTCCTGCAAGATCTGCATTTCCGCCGCCCATGGCGGTCAACGATTTTTATCAATGGCACCTTGTCGCCATTTATCCGCAGGGCGAGGGTAGGGAAAGCCCTAGTAATGCCGCTGTGCAGTTATTGTGCTGTTAAAAACGCCATATTCGCTAATCTAACTGAAGCCAATATTTACTCAATACAAATAAACTCAATGAGTTAACTGCTCTAGGTTTTTCTCTAAATTCGTAATTGCCCAAATTAGCACTGTAAAGTGGATACCTTTAAGGCTTAGATGTGTATTTAATTAAAGTCCAGTTGCGCAATAATATTATTTAATTGACCTTGAGGGCCTTGTTCTTCTTGTAGCGTCTTATTTTTATTGGTAGCAGCTTGTGCCATGGCTATTTGGTGAACATTATATAATTCATTACATTCTGTAACTTTGGTTTTTAACATTTCTAGGTGTTCAGGAATTTTGTCCATGGTTTTTACCCATGTTTCAATGTATGTGCTGTCTTTAAGGTTTATTTTGGCTTTGCTTTCACTGTTAGAAAATAACCCATTAAAGTTTTGGCACCATTGTTTACTGGCTTGTTCGGATAATGTAAATACTAAATCAATATAAGGCTTTTTGTTTATTATTGGAGGTCTAGTATCGTCTATGCCGATGATCCTCAAGTCTTCTGAGTTTTTCATATAAGTTGCCTTCTTGGTTGGGGTAATCTGATATTCATAACAAAATTATTTGTGTGTGTTGTTTTTATTGCATAGTCCCTTTTGTTGTTCAAACCCTGAATTACAATTCCAGGTGTTTCCTGACCGGCTTATATGTGCATTAACAGGAATATTGATAGCTAAACATTTGTCATCGCTTTTTTTGAAGCCACGTTCGCATTTCCAGCTGTTGCCAGAGTCGCTTAAATAGCTGTTTTGAGTAAGTATGATTTTTTTGCAAAGGTCATTTTTTCTACCGTATCCACGTCGGCATAGCCAGTTTTCATTATTGGTAGCAAGAAAAGCATCGACAGGTATCTGTATTTTGTTACAGCTATTCTTACCTTCTTTATAGCCGCGATAACATGCCCAGCCTTTGCCATACTTGGTGTAGCTTGCATATCCATTTTTTGGTATGGTGGGCTCAATACATTTACCTCTTATTTTTTTGTAACCTTGCGCGCATTCCCAGCCAAGTCCATAACTAGAGTCAAATAGTAAAGCATTTTCAGGTAGGTCAATTTTAATACATTGCATCTGATTTTCTTTAAAGCCACGTATGCATTTCCAACCGTTGCCATATTGGCTTTCTGTAAGGTAGGCATTGGTTGGGATATTGATTTGTGTGCACAGTTCATTATTTTTTTTAAATCCACGTCGGCACTCCCAATCATTTCCGTAAGATTTTAAATAAGCATTTTGCGGTATAATTATATTGCTACACTTTCCGTTTACCATTTTAAAACCATGGTTACATTTCCAGCGATTGCTATAAGCTCTCTTATGAGAATTATCTGGTTGGGTATGTATTTCTTCGAACTGAGAATATGAGTTGTTGGCTAATAGTAAGCAGGTTATGCTAATAACTAAATACAGTAGTGTTTTTTTATTTTGATAGATGTTCATTTATGTGACCCTTTGATGATGTGACTATTACAATATCCATAACTACAGTGCCTCCTATTTGCATAGGTAAAATAGGTGTGGTAAGTGCTGGAATTGATAGAGATATAAAACAAAGAGTCGCACGTAAGGAGAAGACGGACGTCAATGAGGCTTAGGTCGTACCAATGTCAGTGAGTTACTGTACAGTCTGGACGATAATATAGATACAAAAAAGATAAGCTTAGGTTAAAACTTATTCTCGCTATGTAAGGCAATTTTGCATTAAATTGATAATAATCAATTGCTTGAAAGCGGCTTCCGCGAACTATTTATACAAAGGCATTATTAATAAAGTGATTTTAAAAAAAATTAAAAGTATATAAGTCATCAATTTAATATCGTAAATGTGTACACTATTTGGACAGTTGATAGTTTTTGTGTTACTTTAGAATTACAATTTAAAAAAATTCAAGCATGGAGGGCGGTATGAAATTTTTTACGACCAAAATTTTTATAAGTATACAAGTCATATTTTTATTCTCTAGTCAGTATATATACGCTTCTGAAATTATTCCGAACCAATATATTGTTGTATTTAAAGATCAAAACATTCAAGGCCAAACTAAACTAGGCATAGCTCAAACAGGTGAAACAGTTAGTCAAACTGCCGAACGCTTAATTAATGAAGCTAAGCAAAATCAGCTATTCATTCAAAATAAAAGTAGTGTTCAAGCAAATGTAGTAAGCAACAAATTAGATAAAGTATACGAATATGCTTTAAAAGGGTTTGCAGCTAAATTAACGCCAGAAGCCGTGCTGCTGCTGAGTAATAAGCCCGAAGTTGATTATATTGTTCCTGATCAAGTCACAGAGTTGCATGCTGTGCAAACACCAACGCCTTCATGGGGTTTGGACCGTATAGATCAAAGAGACTTGCCTTTGAGTCAAAGTTATGAATACTTTACTGACGGGAGTACTGTTCATGCTTATGTAATTGATACTGGTATTCGAGCAAGCCATAATGAATTTAGTGGCCGAGTGGGTAATGGTTATGATGCTATAGATAATGATAATACCCCTGTTGATTGTAATGGACATGGTACTCACGTGGCAGGTACCGTAGCGGGTACTAACTATGGTGTGGCTAAGAATGCAATAATACATCCAGTGCGTGTTTTTGGTTGTGGGGGCAATGGTAGTTTCAGTGATACGATAGAAGGCATCAACTGGATTCTCAGTAACTTACAATTACCCGCTGTTGCTAATATGAGTTTAGGTGGTAGCGCTTACGCACCTGTAGATACCGCCGTGAATAACCTCATTAATGCCGGTGTAACAACCGTTATATCAGCAGGTAATGATAATGGTGCAAATGCATGTACAAAAAGCCCAGCTCGTGTAACCAATGCGATTACTATTGCATCATCGACAATGTCAGATCAACGCTCAAACTTTTCAAATATCGGAGCATGCGTAGATATTTTTGCACCGGGTAGTTCAATAACATCGGCGTGGTGGACAAGCAATACAGCAACGAACACAATTAGTGGTACATCAATGTCAGCCCCACATGTAGCAGGTGCTGTAGCTCTCTATCTCGAGGAAAACCCAGGAGCATCAACAGCGCAAGTAGCTAGCGCTATTACTAATGGTTCATCTACAAATAAAATTGCTAATGCAGGCTCGGGTACGCCTAATCGTTTGTTGTATAGCAAATTAACCAGTGCGCCACCACCTCCTCCTGCTGCGTTTGAGATGGCTTGGTTGGTTCCGGTAATAAACTTAATTTTGTTTTAGTTTTTAAAGCTTGAATAAGTATGGAAAGAGAAAGTTGTAAACAATAGTTGATTAAATATCTATTCTAGTTAAAGGGAGGAAAATATGAGACTAAAAATAACCTTGGCATTATTAGGTAGCGCCCTATTTATATCAAATGCGACATATGCAGGCTCAACTTGGAGTAGTGGTAAAATCACATCGTTGCTAGCTTCTGCTACTAACCCGGCGATTAGAATAACTGGAAATATTTCACCAGATGATTGTAATGGCGGAAATTACGGGTGGTTATATTTTCAAGGCACACCTGAAGAAAAAAATAGAATATATGCAAGTGCACTTGCTTTCTCATTAGCTGGCAAGACAGTAACTGTTTATACGAATGGCGACGGCAGCACTTGCCAAATAAACAATATTCAGGTTACGAGTGGTCTTAACTAAAAGTAACTAGTATTAAAAGGCTGGTATTAATATTTTATCGGCCTTTTATTTATGGGCTTTTTCTTCTTTTACCTTCGCTAATAATATTTCATATTTATCGATAGTATTACTTACGCTATACACCTAAGCATACGCACATTGATATAAGTCAAATCTTCGCGGTATTATTTACTAAGCAAATGCCAACTTTAATGGTTTGGTTGTATTGGTGATTGTAGTCTATGTACTTTGCTGTGATAACTACTGCGAGTAATTACGCTTTGTGTTTGTGACTGACTGGTTACCTTAACCATTTTTGTTTGGAGTTTTGTAAGGATAGGGTTTAGTTTGATGGAGGTCAATAATATCAATCACAATTGTAAAATAACGTCTTATTGATGGAAATTCATAAAAAATATTTCAATTTATAAAGATATGATATAACATATCATTTTAAACTGAAGTTTAAGGTTATTATACGTATGCAGCTCAATATCGCTACAAAACTGCCGGTGACTGTGCTTTCAGGTTTTCTTGGTGCAGGTAAAACGACTGTACTAAGCCATGTTTTGAATAACAGGCAAGGTAAGAAAGTAGCTGTAATTGTGAATGATATGAGTGAAATTAATATCGATTCGGCCATTGTTCAAAGCGATGTTTCTTTAAATCGCAGCGAAGAGAAGTTGGTAGAAATGAGTAATGGTTGTATTTGTTGCACCTTACGTGAAGATCTTTTAGAAGAAGTTACCAAGCTTGCGCAGGACGGGCGCTTTGATTATCTACTTATTGAATCTACGGGTATTTCTGAGCCCTTGCCTGTAGCTGAGACTTTTACGTTTGCTGATGAAAATGGTGTTTCCTTATCCGATGTGGCCAATTTGGATACTATGGTTACGGTTGTTGATGCCGTGAATTTTCTGAAAGACTACGATGAAGCAAAGTATTTAGAAGAGGCGGGTGAATCTTTAGGCGAGCAAGATGAGCGTAGTGTTGCTGATTTGCTGGTCGATCAAGTGGAATTTTCCGATGTTATTCTTATCAGCAAAACGGACTTGGTTGACGCTAAGGATATTGAACGCCTAAGCGCTATTTTGAAAACACTGAATACGCATGCACGCGTTATTCCTATTGCTCAGGGGCAAGTCGATATTGATACGGTTCTTAGTACGGGTTTATTTGATTTTGAACGCGCACAGCAAGCCCCGGGTTGGCTGAAAGAAATGCGCGGTGAGCATGTACCTGAAACAGAAGAGTATGGTATTGGTAGTTTTAGTTACGCGGCCCGTAGGCCTTTTCATCCCGAAAAGTTTTATCAATTTCTGCACAATACAAAAGAATACGGTAAGTTGATTCGCTCTAAAGGCTATTTCTGGTTAGCCTCGCGTCCTGAATTTGCAGGTCAATGGAGTCAAGCTGGGGGAATTGCCCGTTATGGTTTTGGTGGTATGTTTTGGAAGGCTGTACCCAAAGAGAACTGGCCTACTGATGAAGACTACCTTGCTTCCATTCAGGAGCAATGGCTTGAGCCTTTTGGCGATATGCGCCAAGAACTCGTTTTTATTGGCCAAAGTTTAGATCAGGATAAGATGACACAGGCACTTAATGATTGTCTATTAAGTGAAGAAGATGTGTTACGCGGCAAAGCCTATTGGCTTACCTTGAATGACCCTTTTCCAGAATGGAGGGAAGGTGAATGATGTCGGCTAGCGTTAGTCAGGCCTATAAATCACAGGCTTCTGTCATTTCTAAAGATAAGATTAGACGTGCGACAGCAAGTCATGACCCCGTTATTTTGGCTGATATTTATAAAGAAGAAATCAATATTGCTATTTGGCAGCGTAGCTTATCAGCGGCACTAAAGCGCTCCGTACATGACTTTATATTATCGAACCCAAGATTCCAGACTGCTATGACGGTAAACCCCCAAAATGCCTTACTGAATATTAGAGAGTCTTTAGGTAGTGGCATAAGCTCCTCCGAGTTGTCTGGGCTATCAGGGCTATCAGAGTTAAGCGAAAATATAGCTGAGCTTGTGGATATGTTTGCTTATTTATTCGAATTAAGTCGCGTCGGTTTACGTTTGTCAGTACTGGAGTCTGCGATGTGTCCCAAGTTTCATGTTGATAGAGTGCCCGGTCGTTTGGTTACCACGTATCAAGGTATTGCTACAGAATGGTTAGCACATCAAGATGTAGATCGTTCAAAACTGGGTTTAGGCAGTAATGGCTTACCTGATAGTCAATCAGGTTTATATAAACGTGATAGCAATATACAACAGCTCACTGTAGGTGATGTTGCTTTGTTAAAAGGTGAGTTGTGGAAAGGTAATGAACATGCAGGCTTGGTACATCGTTCGCCGGCCTTATTGGCAAACGAAAGCCGTCTATTATTAACCTTGGATTTTAGTGACTAACTTTGTCTATCAGCATTAATTTACGTTCTATGTAGATTGATGGCTGAGTGCAAATAACATTCAAAAAAGCTGGCTAAATAAGTAAAGCTACTATGTCGCCAATTAAGCCAAACTACTTGATAGAAAAAAACGATTAAGGCTACGTTAAGTTAGTCTAATAAGTTTTGGTTGTTTATATGATTTAACGACTAATTGGAAAGTGTAATAATGAAAAAAATATTTATTCTTGTGTTATCACTCATGCTGATTGCGTGTGGTGAACAGCAGGCTAAAGATACTGATAAAAATGCTGCTTCTGTGAGTGAGACGCCCAAAAAAATTATAGCCAGTTTTTATCCCTTGGCTTTTATAACTGAACAAGTTGTGGGTAATAAAGCAGAGGTTAGCAATATGGCTGGGAGTGTTGATGTGCATGCTTACGAGCCTTCGCCTCAAGACCTTGTTAAGCTCAATCATGCGCATCTTGTTGTATTTCAGGGGGCGGAACTTGAGCCATGGACTGATAGCATTATTCCTGAGCTAAAAGCTAAAGGCGTGTTTACTCTAGAAGTTTCTCATGACTTAGAGTTGGCTAAAATGGAAGAGCATGAAGAGCATGAAGAGCATGAAGAGCATGAAGAGCATGACGAGCATGACGAGCATGAAGAGCATGAAGAGCATTCCGGAGCTGAGGGCGAACACCATGAAGAAGAAGGTGGGCATGATCATCATCATGGTGAGTTTGATCCTCATACTTGGCTTGATCCAGTTTTAGCACAAAATATGGTAGATGAAATCCTAGCAGCTGTTATAGAAATAGATTCGCGTAATAAAACTGTCTACCAAGCAAACGCTAAAATGTTGAAGGATCGTTTTGTTCAACTTGATCGCGCTTTTCAAACCGGTCTGGCACAGTGCGCAAATAATAAAATGATTATTTCTCATGATGCCTATGGATATCTTGCGAGCAGATATGGTTTTGAATTTCATGCGATTACGGGGCTATCACCTCAAGATGAACCTTCGGCTAAAATTTTAGCCGAGCTGAAAAATGAAGCAAAAGAGGGGATAAGCCATATCCTTATCGAGGAAAATAATATTCGTCGTTTTGCCGATACTTTAGCTCGTGAGACAGGCCTTGAAACTTTACCTGCTAACCCTCTTGGACGTGGCACGCTTGATCCACAAAAAGATTATTTCGATGTTATGCAAGAAAA
>JAHDBX010000048.1 GCA_020630145.1 Gammaproteobacteria bacterium
CATTGTACCGCCGCTTAATTCAGCTTGCGGATGGTTTGTTTCCTGGCTACAGGCTGTTATAAAAAACAGCGCTACAAACAACAACGCGGCTTTAATAAAAGCCGCGTTGTATATTTTACTGCAATGCAGGTGTTTAACCACCAAAGTCATCCAACATGATGTTTTCGTCTTCTACACCTAAATCTTGCAGCATTTTAATTACCGCTGCATTCATCATTGGAGGTCCACACATATAGAATTCACAGTCTTCTGGTGCTGGGTGGTCCTTTAGGTATTGCTCATACAATACATTATGAATAAAACCGGTTAAACCTTCCCAGTTATCTTCTGGTTGCGGATCAGATAAGGCAACATGCCAATCAAAGTTATCATTTTCAGCTGACAAACCATTAAAGTCATCTTCATAGAACATTTCACGTAAACTACGTGCGCCGTACCAGAAAGACACTTTACGATCGGTTTTAATACGCTTCATTTGATCGAAGATATGCGAACGCATTGGTGCCATACCCGCACCACCACCAATAAATACCATTTCAGCTTTGGTTTCCTTCGCAAAGAATTCACCAAATGGGCCTGAGATAGTCACTTTATCGCCTTCTTTTAAATTAAAGATATACGAAGACATCTCACCTGAAGGGATGGTGTCATACTTACCAGGAGGCGGCATAGCGATACGCACGTTAAGCATAATGATACCTTCTTCTTCTGGATAGTTAGCCATTGAGTAAGCACGTAAAGCACCTTTACTCTTACCTTTCAAATCCCACAGTTTAAATTTGTCCCAGTCACCACGGTATTCTTCTTCAATATCAAAGTCGCTATAAGTATTTTCATACTCAGGACATTCAATTTGAATATAACCACCGGCGCGGAAATCAACGTTTTCACCTGCGGGTAACTCCAAAACTAACTCTTTAATAAAGGTGGCTTTATTGTAGTTAGAGCGAACCGTACATTCCCATTTTTTAACACCAAAGACTTCTTCTTCAACTTCAATCTTTAAGTCTTGTTTAACGGTTAACTGACAAGATAAACGATCGCCACAAGCTGCTTCTTTTTTAGAGATGTGCGTCAGTTCGGTTGGCAAAATTGAACCGCCACCTTCATGTACTTTTACACGACACTGTGCGCAGGTACCACCACCGCCACAAGCAGAAGGTACAAACAAGTCATTATCTGCCAAGGCACCTAACAACTTTGAGCCTACAGGTACTTCAACGGTTTTTTCACCGTTAATTAAAACTTTAACATTACCTGAAGCAACCAGTTTCGATTTTGCAAATAAAATCAAAAATACCAGCGCTAAGATAATGCCCGTAAATAGTATTACACCTAATGAAATTTCAGACATGTCAGCTCCTTACAACTGGATACCAGAGAAAGCCATAAAGCCAAGCGACATTAGACCCACTGTAATAAAAGTAATACCTAAGCCTTGCAAGCCATCAGGCACATCACTGTATTTTAATTTTTCACGAATACCAGCTAAAGCCGTAATCGCTAGCGCCCAACCTACGCCACTACCTACACCGTAAGTCACACTTTCAGCAAAGTTGTAGTCACGCTCAACCATAAACAAAGAACCACCCAAGATCGCACAGTTCACTGTAATTAAAGGCAAAAATACACCTAGGGCGTTATATAAAGCTGGGAAGAAACGATCCAATACCATTTCTAAGATTTGAACAATCGCAGCAATAACACCAATAAAACTGATAAAGACTAAGAAGGTTAAATCTGTATCACTTAAGCCAGCCCAAGATAAAGCACCACTTTTTAAGAAGAAGGCATAAATCAGGTTGTTAGCAGGAACAGTAATGACTTGCACAACGATAACCGCTATACCTAAACCTAATGCTGTTGAAATCTTCTTTGATACCGCAAGGAATGTACACATTCCCAAGAAAAACGCTAATGCTAGGTTTTCAATGAAAACCGCACGCACAAATAAGCTAATTAACGCTTCCATTATGTTGCCTCGTTATGTGAGTGTTGAATTTTATAATCGGGTGCTTCAAGCTGATCTTTCTTGAACGAACGCACTAACCAGATAAATAAACCAATAATAAAGAATGCACTTGGTGGCAATAACATCATACCATTCGGCACATACCAACCACCTTCAGAAGCCAGCGGTAGAACTTTATAACCCAATAGGCTACCTGCACCAAACAATTCACGTATTGAACCAACAACGATAAGAATTAAGCTATAGCCTAAACCATTACCAATGCCATCCATAAAACTCATTACTGGACCATTTTTCATGGCAAATGCTTCAGCACGGCCCATTACAATACAGTTAGTAATAATTAAGCCAACAAATACAGACAGCTTTTTACTTAGATCGTAGGCAAAAGCTTGCAGTACTTGGTCAACCACAATTACCAATGAAGCAATAATCGTCATTTGTACAATGATACGTATACTTGATGGAATATGATTACGGATCAAGCTTATAAACAAGTTTGAAAAAGCAACAACAAAGGTTAAAGCGATTGACATAATTATTGCTGTATTTAATGCCGTTGTTACCGCTAGAGCTGAACAAATACCCAGAATTTGCAGAGCAATTGGGTTGTTATTTACTAAGGGGTCTAACAGGACTTTCTTCGGAGTATCAGACATCATTAACCTCGAGAACGTTCGTTGGTAAGAAATTTATTAAAGCCGTTTTGACCTAACCAATAGGTCAGCATATTTGATACACCACGACTGGTTAGTGTTGCACCCGCTAGGCCATCCACTTCATATTGTATTGTTTGGCTACTTGGGTTTACGGCGCCTTTTACTACAGATAGTGCCGCTTCACCATTGTCGTTATAGACTTTTTTGCCACGCCATAAAGCTTTCCATTTAGGGTTATCTACTTCACCACCTAAACCGGGCGTTTCAGCATGGTCATAAAAACTTAAACCATAAACGGTATTAGCATCAGCTTCTAAGGCAAGAAAACCATATAACGTTGACCATAAACCATAGCCATGTACCGGTAAGATATAGTATTTAATTGCACCAGCACTATCGCGCACCAAATAAACCGATGCTTGCTTAGCACGTCGGCCAATACCCGCAATATCGTCTTTCTTATCTAACTTGATACTTAAGCTAGGATCGGCTGCGGCTGAACGCTGGTCATAAGTATTGGCATCAATATCCGATACATACTCACCTGTGTCCAAGTCCACAACAACAGACTCGATATTTTTTTCATAAAGCTCAGCAATACTGGCTTTATCCTTTAATAAACCAACAACACCTAATATATTGCCTTGTTTATCAACGATCTTATTTTGTTCTTGCTGCGGCTTTAATGATACTGCTGAAACAGATACCACTAATGAACACACTAGGCACAAACCAATCGCGACAATTAATGTTTTTTGAATTGAATCGTTATTCATATTACTACCTTACGCTGCACGTTTTAGACGACGTTTGATATTTGCCTGTACGACAAAGTGATCAATTAACGGCGCAAATAAATTAGCGAATAATATAGCTAGCATAATACCCTCTGGGAAAGCTGGGTTAACCACCCTAACCAGCGCGGTCATTAAACCAATTAAAAAGCCATACCAGAAACGGCCAGTGTTAGTCATTGACGCACTAACAGGGTCAGTTGCCATGAACACAGCACCGAAAGCAAAACCACCGATAACATAATGCCAGTAAAAAGGTAATGACATCATAGCGGCTGAATCAGGACCTGCTGCGACATTAAGTAGTAATACAGTTGCCGCCAAGCCAACGAAACAACCTAATATAATTCGCCATGAGGCAATACCGGCATAAACAATAAATGCACCGCCCAGTAAAATAGCGAGCGTTGAGGTTGAACCCATAGAGCCAGGTATTACACCAATGAATGCATCCATCCAAGTAATACCGGCTTCCTTAATACCTGCTAAACCATCAGAAGCACCCAAACTTAATGCTGTAGCGCCACTGAAGCCATCTACTGCCGTCCATACCGCATCACCTGATTGCGTAGCTGGATAAGCGAAATATAGGAAAGCACGGCCTGTTAATGCTGGGTTTAAGAAGTTTTTACCTGTACCACCAAACACTTCTTTACCGATAACAACACCGAAAGAAATACCCATTGCCACAACCCATAGTGGTGTAGTAGCAGGTAAGGTTAAAGAGAATAATATAGAAGTAACAAAGAAACCTTCGTTCACTTCATGGCCACGTACTTGCGCAAATAATACTTCCCAAATACCCCCCACAATGAAAGTCGTCATATAAACAGGGAAGAAGTATAAAGCACCATGTACAAAGTTATTAACAAAGCTAGTTGGATCGTAACCCATACCCAGTAAGCTCATAACAGAGGCACGCCAACCCGTGGTTGCATCCATACCTAGGCTAGCTAAACCAAGGTTAGCTTGATAGCCGGTATTCCAACACGCTACAAATACACATGGAAATGTTGCTAACCATACGTAAATCATGACACGCTTCAAATCAAGCACATCACGCACATGCGGAGCAGTACGCGTTGTTGAACTAGGTGTATAGAAAATAGTATCTACCATTTCATAAGTAGAATAGTATTTTTCGAACTTGCCACCCGACTGGAAAGCAGGCTCTATTTTATCGAGAAAACGACGTAAAAAAGACATATTAACCCTCTACCTCAATTTGCTTTAAGCAGCTACGTAATGCTGGACCATAATCAAACTTTGATGATGATACAAAGGTACATAATGCTAGATCTTCTTCATCTAATTCTAGACAGCCTAACTGCTGTGCTAGATCAGTATCTTTGGTGACTACAGAACGCAGTAACTGCGTTGCTAAGATGTCTAAAGGCATCACTCTTTCGTAGTTTGCGATCGGCACCATAGCGCGTTCACTACCATTAGTAGAGCTGGTAAAAGAAAACTTACGTTTTGCGCCAGACAAGTGCGATAACACAACACGTATAGCCGAAAAACGATTACCCGTCGGATTAATATAACCAAACAAGAAACGCTCGCCACCCTCTTGAATAACCGTAATTTGGTTATTAAAGCGGCCTAAAAATGCCGACCAATCACGCGCACGGTAACCATTCAATACTGAACCTGAAATAACGCGCACATCACCTTCAGAAGATAGTTCGCACTTTGTTAAATCAGTCGTACACGCACCTAGACGTGTTTTTAATAAGCGTGGTTTTTTGACCATTGGACCAGCCAATGCTACAACACGTTCTACCCATAATTTACCTGTGGTAAACAGTTTACCCATCGCAATTACATCTTGGTAACCAAGGTGCCACACACTCTTCGTGACGCCAACAGGGTCTAAATTATGAATATGCGTACCTGGCAAGCCTGCTGGATGCGGACCTGAGAATGCATGGTATTCAATTTGAGCATTATTTTGGCTAGTCATATCTGAGTGGCTATCCACACAAACAAAAACCTTGCCTTCGGTTAACCTGCTTAATAGCTGCAAACCATTATTAAAGTCTTCTATATAACCATCTAATACTACCGAAGCCTGAGGCGCTAAGGGATTCGTATCAATAACCGTGACAAATATTGAATTCGGCACAGCATCCACTTGTGGCTGCTTACTGTAAGGGCGCGTTCTAAATGCTGCCCAAAGGCCTGATTCTTGTAAATTTTGGCATACCTTTTCACGTGACAAACTGGACAAGTCTGCAGCATCATATTTGTTAAACGTGACTTCATCATCGCCATCTAATTCAATTTCTACCGATTGTAATACACGCTTGGCACCACGATTAATCGCTTTAACCGTGCCACAACCCGGCGAAGTATAGTTAAACCCCGGATTCTTTTTATCAGTAAAGACTGCCTGACCTAGCTTAACGCGGTCACCTTCACGTACTAGCATGGTAGGTTTCAGACCAACATAATCTGAACCCATAAGTGCCACACTAGTGACTGCCACGGCATCCCCAATAGCTTGCTCGGGTTCACCGGCAATAGGGATATCAAGGCCTTTTTTGATCTTAATTGTCATAAGCCAATATTTCCTGCCTATACATATAGTAGTTAGTGGTAAGTTATATCGATAACGTCTATCGATTGTCTGCCAAAATATTGATAATCTATGGAAGAAAGTTGATCAATCAGGCATGCGCTTGTTTTTGGCGGCAGTATTATATGTCAAACCGCCTCAGCATCATACAAAGAATTGTGAATTTATCCCACAAAAAACGTCCGATTCAACTTTCTCGGCTGCTTTGGACAAGTCTTGAATAAGACATGATAGCAATCCATGCGCATGGCTCCTATAATACCGCCATGGAAAACATATATAACGACGACGAAATCAGGCTACGCGAAAAGCTCTACGACCTTCGTATTGAACACCGAGACCTTGACGACATCATTGAACGCCTGAATCAAGACCCTGATGCCGACCAATTGCAAATTAACCGGCTAAAAAAGCGCAAGCTCGTCATCAAAGACTTAATCGCTAAAATAGAGAACGAACTGATTCCCGACGAGCATGCCTAACCATGCCCTTATCCAAACCTTTACCACGCCAACAAAAACACCATCGTAGCATTGATATCAAAGGCTACCAGCGCGATGACGAACTCTGGGATATTGAAGCACACTTAACCGACAGCAAAAGTTATACATTTAGCAACAAGCATCGTGGACACATTGCCGCGGGTGAAGCCGTTCATGACATGTGGCTGCGACTCACAGTAAATGAGCAACTCTTAGTAAAAGACATTGAAGCCGTTACCGATAACGGGCCCTTTACTATATGCCCTGATATTACCGATAACTTCAAACGCTTAATTGGTGAGCAAATTAAACCAGGCTGGACAAGGCGTTGCAGACAGCTATTAGGCGGCATTGAAGGTTGCACCCACTTAGTCGAGTTGCTAGGCCCAGTAGCCACAATAGCTTACCAAACTGTTTATGGTGGCAACCCTAAAAAACAAACGTCAAAAAATACTAAACCACGCTTATTAGATAGCTGCCATGCTTTTGCAAAAAGCAGCCCAGTGATACATGAATTTTACCCTGACTTTTATGAACCCCAAAAGACCAAGACCTAGGCCAAATCTTTTGGCTTTTCACCCCAATTTAGCTCTCTATAGTCAAAACCACGAGAAAGCGTTGGCTTAACCACTTCAAAATACGGCGACAAATCAAAATCCCTAGGCGCAAACAAGCTGTGATGGCGTATATGCAAAATTTCCTGCTTTTCAGCCTGACTCATCTGACGGTTATCAGTAGTCGGTAAAATTGGATATTTAACTTCTTGGAATGCAATCGCTATTAAAGAAGAACAAATCACTCGGCTTGGGTCACCACTACCTAAAGCAATCATTTTACGACGGAAACGACGCGGCACTGGCAGAGGCACCAAATAACGCATCAAATCAAAGATATTCTTCATATCATACTGATCACCCAAATGTGACAACACATAAGTAATCACCTGCTTAATCGTCGCGTCATCCAAGCCAACAGGCCGACAAATACGCACATTGAAGTCATGATATTTCGACACAGGTACCGCGACGACACCCAAGTTAGTATCTGCCTCAATAAGCCATGCATTACTGGCATTCTCATCTTGCGGTACATCATTAGGCAAAGGCCCAACAAAAATAGCGGCATGTGACCACGTAGACTGGGTTAAATATTTAATAACTTTACTGACACGCGCTTTACCCTCAACCAGCAAGACATCGCCCGGCCGCAAGGTTTCTTCCAAAGACTCCGTGCCAATAATCGAAAATGGCTGATACAACGGTAAATCTTTGGTGATAAACTTGGCCAAGATTCGGCCAGGTAACTGTATTAACTTGTCTAACCACTTCATGGCAAACACACAACCCGCTTAATCATTTTTAATGGCGCGTATAATACCCTAACTTTTGCAAAGATCGGCGCACTATTTTGCATAGCGCGCGCAATCATTTTACATTAACATGCTTATCTTGCGTCGCCTAAGGCTGCATTATCTACAGGATTTTTCAGCCATTTAGCAATATCTTTAGCAATTGCCTTGGCACATCTAGCTGCCGCCGAACAAGCACGAGCACCTTGAGTTGTGACTCTTTTTGCCCTAAAACTTGGCCCAGGCTTACCATTCGTTAACAAAGTACCCTTCACTTCCATCCATTTAGGGCCAGAATAAAGGCCGCCGCCTTTAGCCACAACATCAGTAATACGCATATCTAGGTATTTACCTTCGTTTCTGTTATCAGAAAAAGCACCAGACTTTTTCAGATATTTTTTCACATATGCAGGAAGTCTAGTATCAAGCTTACATTCATTTTTAATCGCTTGGCGAATATTTGCACCATCATCAAAAGGTACTAACTGAGGTACACTTATTACTTCAGCTGCAACTACAGGCACAAAGCTGATACTGGCAAACAAAGTGAATAAAAGTAAATAAGGTTTTCTTAATAAAGTCATCGCAATCCTTCCCATATTTTATTTATGTAATGGCATATTAGTGTAAATAACACCCTGATGCCACGTATAATACTTTATGCACATCACATAACTCATTAATTAATATGCAATTTATCGATATTGGTGCTAACTTAACGCACGAATCATTCAAAAAAGACTTAGACGACGTTTTACAAAGCGCAAAAAATCAATCTGTAAACAAAATGATTATCACTGGCGCCAGCCCACAAGGCAGCCTTGATGCCATTGCTCTCGCTGAAAAATATACACACCTATACGCAACTTGTGGCGTTCACCCCCACGAAGCCAGCTTATGGAATGATAATATTGCACAGCA
>JAHDBX010000049.1 GCA_020630145.1 Gammaproteobacteria bacterium
AGTTTGCCAGCTCAGAGCGATAGAATGGAAGAACAATTCAATGGCATTAAAAGGTTCTTTTGTCTTCAAAGTCGGCATTGCTTTAAGCAATGGAATACAAGCTTTTGTGTTGGTCTACGCTATATTTCAGCTAATAGCTTCTCCATAATATTTACGCTTTGCTGGTGGTAGCCACTGCCAAATAAGTTGAAGTGGTTCAATATATGGTAGAGGTTGTAAAACAATTTACGTAAGCCGTAACCATCTTCTACTGGAAAAGCTTCATTGTAAGCGTCATAACAGACTTTATTATAGCCACCAAATAATTCCATCATAGAAAGATCAACTTCTCGATCGCCATAATACACAGCAGGGTCAAATATTACAGGTGTGCCATCTTCAAGTCCGGCAGAGTTGCCTCCCCATAGGTCACCATGCAATAACGATGCTTGAGGCTTGTGGTTGCTAAACAAAGCGGGACATTTTTCGATAAGTTGCTCGCCTAGTTTGCTAAGGTGTATGCCGCAGTTGTTGCGTTTAGCAATGTTAAGTTGTGGGCGCAGGCGGTTTGTTATCCAGAAATCTATCCATGATGGGTTAAGTGTATTAATTTGTGGTGTAACACCAATGGTGTTGTTGGTCTGCCAGCCAAACTCTGTTTGAGTATGTTGATGTAATTGAGCCAGTTGCTGGCCGAGTGCTTCTTCGTTACGCGCTTTGCTTAGGTGTAAATATTCTAATACTAAAAAACTTTCCGCATGGTTGTCACCATAGAATAATACTTTAGGTACGCGTACGGTTCCGCTATTTTCTAACGCTGCTAAACCTTGTGCTTCAGCGTTAAACATGGCTAGCTTGTTTTTTTCATTAAATTTAATGAAGATTTTTTCTTGCTTGCGACTTTCTAAACTATAACTACGATTAATGTCACCGCCCATTACCATTTGTGCTGATTCAGCAATGAAGTCCTTGCCAGTATGGGCATGTAGTTGTTCAATAATATTTGACCATTCAGGCATGTTTGTATTCGCCGGGTTGTAGCTTGTCAAGAGTATAGTTGCCAATACGTGTGCGTATTAGCCTTAGTGTCGGGTGATTGATAGCTGCGGTCATGCGGCGTACTTGTCGGTTACGGCCTTCACTAATCGTTATTTCTAACCAGCAGTCTGGTATGTTTTTGCGAACACGAATAGGTGGCGTACGCGGCCAAATAAAATGCGGTTCGTCTATGCGTTTTACAATAGCAGGTTTGCAGGGGCCATCATTTAACGTAATTCCATGTCTTAGTTTGTCTAGTGCTTTTTCGTCGGGAATATTTTCTACTTGTACGCAATAGGTTTTTTCTTGTTTGTGTTTAGGGTCGCTAATATGGTGTTGCAGCTTGCCATCATCGGTTAATAGTAATAAACCTTCGCTATCTTTATCTAGCCTGCCAGCAGGGTAAATTTTAGGAATGTCTATATAGTCTTTTAATGTAGTCCGCCTGCCGCCACTGTCGGTGAACTGCGTTAATACATCATAAGGCTTATTGAATAAAACAATCATTGCGCTGCTTTATATGTTTAAAAGTTTATACCAGCGTTGTTTTCGCATATTGCCAAAGCCAGATTCTTCAAAAAAGTTTTCTAAGGCATCTTTATCAATCGCTTTTCGTTGTAAACTGCTAGCCTCGTAAGGTAGGCTTTCATCTGTAAAGGTAACCGTCAGTTTTTTTGATAATCGCGCATCATCTTGATGTTGCTCAAGTAATGTTTGAATACGCTTAGCACCACGAAACTTCATGTCGCCGACTTTATCAATGTTGTCCAGTATGTTGTCGAGTGTTTCAAATTTGGCTAACAGGTTGGCAGCTGTTTTAGGGCCAACACCCGGTACGCCAGTAATGTTATCTACTTTGTCACCGGCTAATGCAAGCATGTCGGCAATTTGATGTGGATGTACGCCAAAGTTTTTTAATACACCTTTCACGTCCATACGCTTATTTTTTGCAAATTCCCACCACAAGTCATTTTCATGTACGAGTTGAGTTAAATCTTTATCGCCGGTCACAATCACATTACGAAAACCTTGTTCGCGCATGGTGTGTGAAAACGTTGCGATAATATCGTCTGCTTCATAGCGTTCGCTGGCAAATTCGGCAACGCCTATATGCTTTGCTAAATTACGACAATAAGTAAATTGTTGTTTCAATTCTTCTGGTGCGGGGTCGCGGTTAGCTTTGTATTCCGGGTAGATTTCATTACGTACAGATGAGCTGCCTAAACTCTGGTCGAATGCACACATCATATGTGTAGGTTGCTCTTGTTCAATAAACTTCATTAAAAAGTCAGAGAAGCCATAGACCGCATTCATGGGTTCGTTTTTATGGTTAACTAGGGTGTCAGGCATGGTAAACCAAGCACGAAAAACATAAATGCTAGAGTCAATTAGGTAAGCGGTAGGTTGTTGAGACATAAGTTTATTCTATAATTTTAATTAAACGGCCAGCAGGTGGTTGTTTATTGGGGTAGTCGCCGTTTAACAAACGTAAACGATTAGCTGCATATTTTTTTATGGGTGAGTTTGCGGCGAGCTTTTCGTAAGTTGTTGAGCTTTTTGCACGCATAAGCTTAAAGCGATAAGGCTTAGCTTTAGCCAATTCACTTTTTGTAATTTGATGAAAGCTTCTAACGAGTGCTAAGAAATTCCCATCGTTTTTTCTATAGGCATTGGTATCTTTAGCCACGCCGATAAAAGAATAAGCATAGTTACCTTTAATAACCACAGTTAGTCTGGCAGGCAGGTTGCCTTGCTGCGTCTTAATGCTTGTAGCAACGGTATGGGCTTGCAAGTTTGCGAGGCCGATAGGCTGAATTCTGCCTGGTGCTATATTGTCTGATGAATTGATGGTTTGATACAACACATCTTTTGACGATATGCTTTTGTCCAACTTTTGTAACTTGATTTGAATTTGGCTATCTTTGCTAGGTGAAAGCATGACGATAGTTTCTGGCTGATTTTCAATTAACCATTTATTCGGTATTGAAAAGGCAAAGCCTAAGTCTGGGTGCAAAAATTGCTGGTCACGAATAATACCTTGTGATGGACTATCGCCAAAGATCATATTCTGAGTGGCATTTAGATAGCGATCTTGACCATCACCTTTATTTAAGTCGCTTTTATATTGGTCTGCAAGTTTTACTACTTGTTGTAAGCGCTTATCATTGCGAGGATGACTGGCGAATAGGCCATGGTAATTCTGTATTTGTCGTCCTTCGCTTCGGGCTATATCATTATTAAATACTTCCTGGTCTTTTAACACGCTGATAGTGTCTATCATGGCTTGAGGGCGATAACCTGACTTGGCTAGGTATTCCGCGCCTAAGCGATCAGACTCTAGTTCATGCTCACGTCCATAACCGCTGACTAAGGCGCCACCAAGCAAGTTAACCGTATCAACTAAGCCTTTTGAGCCTGTTGCCGCACCTACCAATACACTGCCTAAACCGGCAAGCGTTTGGCTGGCTTGTTGTCTGACGCCATGCCGGGCTGTTACGTGACCTATTTCGTGGCCAATTACGCCGGCTAACTCGGCTTCAGAGTTGATGTAAGCCATAATTCCACGTGTTATATAAACATAGCCGCCGGGCAAGGCGAAAGCGTTCACAACCGGGCTGTCGAGAACGGTAAAGGTAAAGGGTAAATTGCTTCTATGGCTAATTTTGACCATAGACTGGCCAATGTCATTCACATATTTTTGTAAGGCGGGGTCATCATAGACGCCATATTGCTGCAGTATTTGCTGATGATATTGCTTGCCCGTTGCGATTTCTTGCGACTCAGACATAAATGCTAAATCGCGGTTTCCAGTAACGGGATTTACGGAGCAGGCTTGTATGCTAACTATTAAAAGAAGTAATAAGTAACGCATGGTGAAATCCTAAGTCTATATAGCTATGGTCTTATCCTAACATGACTATATAGGACTTTATGCCATGTCTGGTTTTTCGTGTTGAAATAAAAACGCCCCTTGCCAAGAAGGCTAAGGGGCGTTTTGTCATATTGATAAATGGCGCATAAGGCCCAATACGATTTATTTCTTATAACGGCGACGGAATTTGTCAACCTGACCGGCTGTATCAACAATTTTTTGTTGGCCGGTAAAGAATGGGTGACATTTTGAGCAAACTTCAATGTTTAAGTCTTTGTTTAATGTTGATTTAGTCTCAAACGAGTTGCCGCAGCTGCACGTTACTTTAACTTCAGTATATTCTGGATGTATTTCTGCTTGCATAATATCACTTCTTTCGGACAAATTTGAAAAGGCGCGAGATTATAAAGTCTGCGCCGCTAGCTTGCAATTACTTATTTGCTAAATAAGGCAAATAATGTGTAATTCAAGGTGCTATGGTCAAAAAGTAGGGTTTTAGCCTGTGGATAAGTCGGTGGAAAACTATCCGTATATCAAAAAACAATACTAAGTTTTGTATTTATTTAATACAAATTTGAGGAAATTCCTGCAAATTCGAATATAAGTCTATATAAATCAAATGCTTAGAGGTAGTTTTTGTTGTTTGTATCAAATTGTTAAATGTTTAATAGTCATGAATAAAGGTGCTATGAATGTGGATAACTAATATAATGATCAATAATCAGTGATATAGGTCGCTGTATATAAAAACAACAAGTGTGGCAAAGTTTTATTGCTGCTGGACCGTTCAGTAAGGGCTATTGTATGAAAAAAGCTATTTTTATGGGTATTGTATTTTTGGTGTTGGCATTTGGCAGCACAAGCTATATGAACTACCTTAACTCTGGTGAAATGGTACTGCCGTTTAGTCATCTTTTTAAAGGTTTTTCCGCTGAGTCTGTTGTCGATGGCTTAAAAGATAAAGCCTCATCCGCTGCAGAGGACGTGAATGTTGGCGGTAAACTGAAGAGCGATACCCAGCAAGTGTATAAGTGGCAAGATGCTAATGGGCAATGGCACTATGGTAACAAGGCGCCTGAAGAGGTGGCGAATGCTAAGTCTGTAATCATTAATAAAAACCAAAATATTATTGATTCAGTTAAAGTTCCTGAGCCTAAAGAGAAAGCAGTGCAAACCAATAATAATGCAGTAGGTATCAAAAAACCGAACCCATATTCACCGGCTCAAGTTAAAAAAACTATCGACGATGCTAAAAATGTGCAAAATATGCTTGATGAGCGTCTAGAGCTACAACAAAAGGCACTTAAAGGTCTTAATTAGAACTTGATATTTAGTCTGGCAGTAATTCACTTAGGATAGAGTTTAAGAAGCGCTGCCCTTGTGGGCTTGTTTTACAGCGATCGGTAAGTACTATTAAGCCCTTTTGTTCACTTGCTTCTAATGCTGACAATAAAACATCTTTGCTTAAGCCAGTTTGTTGTGTAAACAAGCTGATAGGAAAGCCTGCGTTTAAACGTAAAGCATTTAATAAAAATTCAAATAATTTATCATCGTTACTTAAGGTACGTTGTTCGTCCTTGCACAAAGAACGACCGGCATTTTGCATAAAGCTAAAAGGTGCTTTAACTTTGCTAATACGTTGAATGATATTCTCTTGCGTATATTTTCCATGTGCGCCAGCGCCAATACCGACATAGTCACCAAATTGCCAATAATTAAGGTTATGTTTACATTGTTTGTTTGCTTTAGCATAAGCCGAAACTTCATACTGCTGGTAATTATATTTAGCCAAGCGCTCTTGACACTGTGTTTGCATTTCCCAGATAAAGTCATCATTAGGGAGTGCAGGGGGCTGTTTATAAAAAGCCGTTTCAGGCTCAATCGTCAGTTGGTAATGTGAAATATGCGTTGGTTCTAGATCTATAGCTGTTTGGCAGTCATGCAGTGAGTCAGCCAATTTTTGTTCAGGCAGGCCAAACATCAGGTCTAGATTAAAATTATCAAAGCCTGCGTAGTGCGCTGCTTCAACGGCTTTGATAGCTTCTTTAGCATTATGAATGCGCCCCAATTTTTCTAGGTGACTCTCATTAAAGCTTTGTATGCCAATGGATAATCTATTAATACCTGCATCGCGGAAGTCGATAAACTTTTGCTGTTCTACGGTGCCAGGGTTGGCTTCCAAGGTGATTTCGGCATCGGTTTTGAGCGTATATTTTTTTACGATGGCTAATATCTTTTCTATTGCTTCAGCAGAAAATAAGCTAGGTGTGCCGCCGCCAAAAAAAATGCTTTGTATTTCATGCTCGGCTAAATAATCTGCATGTGTTGCTAAATCTTTTGCTAAAGCATTGATGTACTCTTGCTCTGGTAAATTGTCTTTAATACTGTGGCGGCGTTCTAATGCATGTGAGTTAAAGTCACAATAAGGGCATTTCTTCGCACACCATGGAATATGTATGTAAAGACCGGTTGGTTTTAGTGGCATTAGTTTCTGAGTTCGTTGAGTAACTTTTGTAAGGCCAAAGCACGATGGCTGATCTTATTTTTTTTCTCTTTATTTAACTCTGCGGCATGGCACCGTTGTTCAGGAATGTAAAATAAGGGGTCATAGCCAAAACCACCTGTGCCTTTAGGTGATAAGGCAATTTCACCGTTTAAGCTCGCTGTGCATATAAGAGGCGTTGGATCGTCGCCATGTTCCATTAACGCTAATGCACAGTAGTAACGAGCCGAACGGTTTTCTTGTCCGTCTAAAGCTTGAAGTAATTTTGCGTTATTATCGCTGTCTGAGCAGCTAATACCCGCATAGCGTGCCGAATATATGCCAGGTTGGCCTTGCAGTGCATCGACTTCTAAGCCTGAGTCATCTGCCAAGGCCGGCAAGCCTGTTACTTGTGCCGTATGACGTGCTTTTAAAATTGCATTTTCAACAAAGGTTAAGCCCGTTTCTTCTGGTTCTGATACGTTTAGCGCTTGCATAGAAACCACTTCAATTTGAAGTGGCTCCAGTAAACGAGATATCTCATCGAGTTTGCCGCGGTTGCCGCTCGCGAGTACTAATTTATTCATGGTTAACGTTGGCCTTACGATTTAAGTGCGTCTTGTTGTTTTTCGATAATGGTTGCAATGCCATCTTTTGCTAAATCTAACATCGCATTGAGTTCATCTTGGCGAAAGGCATGGCCTTCAGCTGTGCCTTGTACTTCAATAAAGCCACCGGCTTCATTCATAACAACGTTCATATCTGTTTCAGCATTTGAGTCTTCGGCATAGTCTAAGTCGAGTACTGGTGTGCCGTTGTAAATGCCGACTGAAATTGCGGCAATCGTGCCATGTAATGGATTCTTTTTGATCACTTTCTTTTCGAGCATGCTTTGTACGGCGTCGCTTAAGGCGATATAAGCGCCTGTTATTGATGCTGTGCGCGTGCCGCCATCAGCTTGAATAACATCACAGTCTAAAGTGATCGTGTTTTCGCCTAATGCTTTTGTATCAATGGCTGCACGTAAAGCACGGCCAATTAAACGTTGTATTTCTAGAGTGCGACCACCTTGTTTGCCTTTAGATGCTTCACGTTGTGAGCGTGTATGTGTTGAACGCGGTAACATGCTGTATTCAGCAGTTACCCAGCCTACACCTTTACCTTTTAGAAATGGTGGCACGCGTTGTTCAACACTGGCTGTGCATAAAACCTTAGTATTGCCAAAGCTAATCAGTACAGAGCCTTCGGCATGCATGGTAAATTGACGGGTAATTTCTATAGTTCGAAGTTCGTTGGCGGCGCGGCCACTCGGTCGTGCAGCGTTTTTTGATACGGTCATGGTGATTTATTTGCTCAATAAGGGATTAAGCTTGTTATTATACCGACTTATAAAAAAGCCTGATAAAAAGTTGAGAAATTTATGACACAAAGCATGACAGCATTTGCTTCGGCAGAAATAGAAACAGATATTGCTACATTTCAATGCGAACTACGTTCAGTTAACCATCGTTACCTGGACCTGTCGTTGCGTATACCCGAAGATCTGCGCCCTGCTGAGCAACGTTTTCGTGAGTTAATAGCAAAAAAACTGTCACGTGGTAAAGTTGATGTTGGCATACGGTTTAAGAAAAAGCAGCAAACGTCGGAAGCAATACAAATAAATAAAGCTTATGCTGAAAGTGTCTTGAATGCCGTGGCCGAAATAGAAACAATACAGCAGGTATCTGAAACGGTTAATCCACTAGAGATATTACGCTGGCCGGGTGTAATACAAGAAGCAGAAAAAGATAATGCGCCATTAATAAGCGGTGCAGAGCAAGCATTGCAAACAGCCTTAGATGATATGCAGGCGGCAAGAAAACGAGAGGGTGATAAATTAGGTGATTTAATAGAGGATCGTTTGCAAGCAATTAGTAAAGAGCTTGTAGAAATACGTAAGCACCGACCAACAATACTGGCTGCACAAAAAGAAAAGTTGCTTAAAAAACTCAACCAAATTGATTGGGAAAAAGATGATAAGCGTGTAGAGCAAGAGCTTGTTATTGCTGCGCAGCGTCTAGATGTTGATGAAGAGTTGGATCGCTTGGATACACACATTCCCGAAATTCGTGCTGCTTTAGCATCCGGTAAACCAGCAGGCCGCCGCTTAGACTTTCTAATGCAAGAACTGAATCGTGAAGCGAATACTTTGGGCTCGAAGTCATCAGATGCAGAAACGACTAAAAGTGCAGTTGAGCTAAAAGTATTAATCGAACAAATGCGAGAGCAGAT
>JAHDBX010000050.1 GCA_020630145.1 Gammaproteobacteria bacterium
ACAGAAAAACATCAGTCCGGTTATATAGGTTTAGTTGGGCGCCCTAATGTTGGTAAGTCTACACTGCTGAATAAATTAGTCGGTGAAGCTATTAGTATAGCTACGCACAAAGCTCAAACTACGCGGCATCGCTTATTAGGCATAAAGACACTTGAGCATGCACAGTATATTTATGTTGATACACCTGGGTTTCATTTAAGTAATAAAGATGCTATTAACCATTACATGAACCGTATGTCGATTCAGACAGTGGAAGATGTTGATGTCATTATTTTTATTTGTCAGGCTTTAAGCTGGGCGGAAGATGATACTAAATTATTAAAGAAAATTGCTAAGACGAATACGCCGGTTATTGCAATAGTCAACAAAGTTGATACTGTACCTGAAAAAAGTAGTTTGTTACCTTTTATTGAAAAGCTGGCAGCTATGCATGACTTCAAGCAAATTATTCCCTATAGCGCACTTAAAGATAAAGTTGATAAAATTGAAAGCACATTGTTGAATTATTTACCTCAAGGACCTCGCTTTTTTGATGAAGACCAGATAACCGATAAGAATGATCGCTTTATTGCAACAGAAAGGATTCGCGAACAAATTTTTTTACAGCTACAAGATGAAGTACCATATGGCTGTACCGTTGAAATTGAGTCATTTAAGGAAGAGCCTGCAATAACTAAAATTAACGCGATAGCGTGGGTTAATAGAGATAGCCAAAAGTCTATATTGATAGGTAAAGATGGTGCGCGTTTAAAATCGATTAGTCGAGCAGCGCGTTTGTCATTGCAAGATTTGTTTAAGCAAAAAGTTTATCTACGTGTTTGGGTTAAAGTGAAGTCAGGGTGGATTAATGATAATGATGCTTTACTTAAACTAGGTTATACAGACGACTAATGCGTGTGCAGTTGCAGCCTGCTTATGTTTTACATACACAAGCGTACTCTAATACCAGTCTGATATTAGATGTTTTTTCTCTAGATTTTGGCCGCATTAGATTGCTTGCTCGAGGTGTTCGTTCTGCAAAGTCTATGCGTCGTGCCTTATTGCAAGCTTTTACGCCGCTTAATATTAGTTGGACGGGCCGTAGCGATTTAAAAACCTTAACTGACGTTGAGCTAGATGCTAATAGTCATTTACCAAAGTTGCAAGGTGATGGGTTATTTAATGGCCTATATGTAAATGAGTTATTAATTAAGCTTACACATGCTAATGATCCTCATGAAGATATATTTTTTCTATATAAAAATGTTATTGAGGATTTAAGTGGTTCTCAAGATCAGGCGTTTTCTTTACGCTGTTTCGAGTATCAGTTACTAGAGTTTTTAGGGTATGGTTTAGCCATCGAATCAATAGATGATTTGAGTGATGGTACTAAAATCTATCAATATCAGCCTGAAGCAGGCTTGGTACTGCATTCAGGAGGAAAGAGTGCTTTACCTTTAATAGAAGGGCGTTACTTATTGTCATTGCTCCAAAAAGAAATATGCGGTGATGAAGGTATGCAACAACTTAAAAATTTAATGCGCTTTACTTTACATTATCATTTGGATGGCAAAAAAATTCAAAGCCGGGTTTTATATCAATGAGTGATATACATCAAGCCGCATATAATGTACTGATGTTGCAGGACCCCTTGCAAAAGTGCGAAGCGATGCACAAGCTATATCGAGAGTGGTTATCAGATGAAGCTAGCTTAATAATACTCAGTGATACTGATAGTGTATTTTCAATACCTGAACCAGGTAGACCCCTTAAGCCTGAGTTGGTGTCCCCTAAGTTATTAGCTAAGCGTTCTTTGTATACAGAAGAAGGTCGTTCAGTCCTAATGCATGCAATTGCACATATAGAGTTTAATGCGATTAATTTAGCCGTTGATGCTGTTTACCGTTTTAGAGCTCAGCCAAACGCATTTTATGCTGATTGGCTAAAGGTGGCTGATGATGAAGCTAGGCACTTTGCTATGGTGCTTAAATATTTGCACGAGCATGGCACTGACTATGGTTCTTATACTGCGCATAATGGTTTATGGGAAATGGTGAACAAAACAGACCATGATATTGTTCATCGAATGGCGTTAGTTCCTCGTGTGCTGGAAGCACGTGGTTTAGATGTGTCGCCTGCAATGATTATGAAATTGGAGCAAGCTGGTGACACGGCAGCAGCCGAAATATTAACGGTTATTTATAATGATGAAATTTCTCATGTTGAAGCGGGCTCTCGTTGGTTTAGATATCACTGCGAAAAACAGGGCTTGGATGCAGATAAGACCTTTATGGAGCTGATTCAGCTTTATATGAAAGGTAAGTTAAAAGGGCCTTTTAATGAAGTAGCACGTATACAAGCTGGCTTTGCTAATAGTGAAATTGAAAGCCTGAATCAATTATAAGGCTTTAAACAATCAACGTGGTTGTTTTAATAAAATCATCGGTTACCAGCTCACATTCGTGTTCTGTAACTTTTAAATAGCTGGCTTGGTTATGCCAATCGCTTAATACGATGCGTTGGCAATGCTGGTTATCTACCAGGTGGTTATGAATGGCTGGGCGATGGGTGTGTCCATGTATTAAAGTGTTAGTTTCTGTTTGTTTAAAAAAGCCTCTTACCGTATCTTGGTTAACATCCATTAGTGCATCTGACTTGGTTTGCATGGCTTGTTGGCTTTTTATACGTAAATCTTCTGCTGTTTGAATGCGTTTTTGTAAGCTTTGTGCTAAAAACCTTGTTTGCCAGTCTTTTGATCTAACTTCTTGCCTAAAAGCTAGATAGTCCTGATCATCTGTGCATAAAATATCACCGTGAGATAAGGCAATATTATGTTGTTTGATTTTTACAGAGTAAGGTTCATGAATAAGCGTTATGCCATACTGCTGTGCAAAGCGCTCGCCAATTAAAAAGTCACGATTACCATGCATTAAGTATATTGGGCAGGTCTTTGATAAGTGTTGCAATGCATTAAAAGCTTTATCTAAACCGTGCCTGTCATCATCATCACCAACCCAGTATTCGATAAAGTCGCCTAGTATATACAATGCCCTAGCGTCGTTTTTTATGCTGCTTATAAATTCTATAAAAGCATCTGTAGTAACTGGACGACTTTTGTCTAAGTGTAGGTCTGAGATAAAATAATAAGCCATGCCTTCAATAGTGCTGTTTATGCAATTTCCAGTGAACTGATAATAATATCTTTTTGTGGAACATCCTGATGCATGCCTGAACGCGTAGTCGGTATAGCTTCAATCTTGTTTACTATGTCCATGCCAGCAGTTACCTTGGCAAATACGCAATAGCCCCAACCATCTGGTGTTGTATTCTTAAAGTCTAAAAAACTATTGTCAGCTGTATTAATGAAAAATTGTGATGTAGCTGAGTCAGGGTCAGGTCTGCGAGCCATTGCAAGCGTGCCTATGGTGTTTTTAATACCATTATTCGCTTCATTCTTGATAGTGCCATTAGTGCTCTTTTGAATCATTTCAGGTTCAAAACCACCGCCTTGAATCATAAAATTAGGGATAACACGGTGAAAAATAGTACCGTTGTAAAAGCCTTCTTCAATGTAATTAATGAAATTCTTACAGGTGATAGGTGCTTTATCTTCATAGAGAGAAATTTGTATATTACCTTCGCTGGTATTCAGTTTGATCATATCTCTTACCTGTTGTAACTGTTAATTTCTGCGCATTTTAGCACAATCTATTTATTCTTTAGTGTAGCCAGTGAATTGAGGGACATTCGAGAGTGTATGGCTATATGCAGTGGGCTGTGCTTCTATTATAATGGTTTTTTTAAATGAACCTGCGAATCATGTTAACTATATATAACACTCTTACCCGTCAAAAAGAAGCTTTTAAACCTATTACACCTAAGCATGTGTCAATGTATGTATGTGGTATGACAGTATATGATTTTTGCCATGTTGGGCATGCGCGCGTTTTAGTTGTTTTTGATGTTATTTATCGTCATTTAATGGCTCTGGGTTATGATGTTAAGTATGTCCGCAATATTACAGATATTGATGACAAAATCATCACGCGGGCTATTGAGAATGGCGAAACTATACAAACCTTAACAGATCGCTTTATTGATGCTATGCATGAAGACTCGGATAGTTTGGGAGTACTGCCGCCATCATCTGAACCAAAAGCTACTGAGAATATCGGTGCAATTATCGAAATGATAGAAACGCTTATTGCTAAAGGCCATGCTTATAGAGCGAGTAATAATGATGTTTATTATTCTGTGAAGTCTTTTGATGGGTATGGCAAATTGTCAGGTAAAAAACTTGATGACTTGCAAGCTGGCGCTAGAGTAGATGTTGAAGAACAAAAGCTAGACCCATTAGATTTCGTCTTATGGAAAGCCGCTAAAGCAGGAGAACCAGCTTGGGCATCGCCATGGGGTGATGGGCGCACTGGTTGGCATATTGAATGTTCCGCTATGTCGACTATTGGGACACCATTTTGATATTCACCGGGCAGGACTTGCATTTTCCCCATCATGAAAATGAAATCGCTCAGAGTGAAGCCTGCACGGGTAGCCAATATGTAAATTATTGGATTCATAATGGTTTTGTGCGTATTAATGAAGAAAAAATGTCTAAGTCTTTAGGTAATTTTTTTACTGTACGAGATGTACTGAAGCATATTAAGCCAGAGGTGCTACGCTATTTTATTTTAGCCAGCCATTACCGTAGCCCTTTAAATTATTCTGAAGATAATTTACAAAGTGCTAATGCCGCATTAACGCGTTTTTATACAGCATTAAAGGGTGTAGAAATTGTTGAGATTGATGCTAATTTTGCAAGTGAGTCGAGGCAAGCATTTATGGCGGCGATGGATGATGACTTCAATACGCCAATAGCCTTATCTGTACTGTTTGAGCTAGTAAGTGAGCTTAACCAGCTTAAATCAACGAATAAAACCGAAGCTGGCAAGTATGCAGCATTAATTATTGAATTATCGGGCTTGTTGGGCCTCTTACGTGATGACCCAATACATTTTTTGCAGTCGTCGGTAAACGATGCTGATGGTCTGTCGGATGATGCTATTGATCAGTTAATTGCGGCTCGTGCCGCTGCTAAGGGCAGTAAAGATTGGGCGGAAAGTGACCGTATTCGCGAGGAGCTTAAGCAGAATGGCATAGTGCTTGAAGATTCTGCTGCAGGCACAACATGGCGACGTGAGTCTAGTTTATAAGCTCTGCTGGCTTGTTATGCTTAATTTTTAGCAATTAGTGGTTTTCAATCGTCAATTTGTGTCTTATCGACCTATAATTAACATTATTTAATCTTATGGCACTATATTTTTGTTATGTTGCTTGTATTGTGAAACTTCATGGTAATAGAAACTCCGAGCTAATCAATGCCTGGTACAGATAAGTCTAATTCATTTAGGTACAAACTGATTGTGCTGCTAGTTGGCTTGCAGATTATTACTGTGTCGCTTATTCTGATTTTCTCGCATATCACTAATGAAACTGTTCTAATTGGTCAAGCAAGGCAAATACTTGAGAATGCTGCAAAAGAGTCCTTGGTTCATACAAAAGGTTTTTTGCGTCCGGCATATCGAAATGTACTAACTATTTCAGATACGCTGAGTAGAGGTGTGATTGATGTTGAAAATGAGCAGGCAATTGAGCAGTATTTTCTAACGCAACTGCAACAACATCCCGAGCTATCAGGGATTTATATAAGTTCTATAGACGGGGATTTCCACTTCGTTTCTCGTGATAATAATGTTGCCGATTCTGTTTATCGAACTAAAAAAATTACTTCTCGTAATAGTGCAAAAGTAAGTCGTTTACACTGGCGAGATAAAAGTTTACAAGTCATAGAGAGGCAAGTAAACCAAAATGATTCATATAACCCTTTGAGTAGGCCGTGGTATAAACAAGCCGTTAAAAACAATGAGTTAATATGGACGGATCCGTATGTGTTTTTTAGCTCAAAAAAGTTAGGCATTACTATAGCTTCCCCTTTCTATGATGAGCAACAAGAAATCATAGGTGTATTGGGTATTGATATTGAGTTAAGTTCGTTATCTGATTTTCTGGCGACATTGAATATTGGGCAGTCTGGTTCGGCTTTTATTATTGATATGTCAGGCAAATTTGTTGCTACTTCGACGACGAGTTCTGGCAGCCTTTCTGGACAAGAAGACGGGGTTGTACTTGAGAATGATGATATTAGAAGTGCGGCCGTTTCACGGTTCACCTCGCATTCTGTAGATAAACCTAGGCAACAAAGTGCTGCATTTACAAAAAATGGCGTAGATTATCTAGCTGCGTTTCTACCTTTAGATTTGGGCTACGGTAGCCTTGAGTGGGTGTTGGTTACTTACGCAGAGGAAAACGATTTTTTACAGCAAATACGCCATACCGAGAAGCTAAATATATTGATAGGTTTGTTTATTCTAATGCTTTCAATGTTTATTGGTTGGATCTTGGCAACACGTGCATGGAAACCTGTGGCTGATTGGCATGAGAGAGCAATTACTGACCAACTGACAGGTGTATTTAATCGTCACCATGTTTATAACATGGGACCACGTTTATACGAACGCGCAAAAACGAAGCTCGATGAACCGCTATCTTTGGTTGTTGTGGATATTGATTTCTTTAAGCGAGTCAATGATAGTTACGGACATAACGTTGGTGATGAAGTGATTAGCGGGCTTGCATGGCGTTTTCAACATGAGTTACGTCCGCAAGACATTATTGCTCGATATGGAGGAGAAGAGTTCTTATTGTTTTTACCTAACACTGATAATGCTACTGCTGTAACGATTCTCGAGCGTATGCAAAAATCAATAAAGCTTGCACCTATACGTACAGCCGTAGGGGTAATTGATATTACTGTTAGCGCAGGGCTCTGCACCATAAATGGCGATACTCATCTTAGTTTTATCGATTGTATAGGTGTAGCAGATAAAGCACTTTACCAAGCTAAGAATGATGGACGCGACAAAGTAGTTAGCGCAGGTGTTTTGAGTTAGGCAAATTGCTGTTCAATTCGTACATGCAGTTTTTGCCCTTCATTATCTATAATTGATAGCGCATTTTTTTCTATCGCTTCTATATTAATGACAGCTAAACTATGCTGTTGCATATCTTCTTTGCTTGAGTAGAGCAGTTGTCCAACGTTTTTTTGCTCGGATTGTATATTATGAGCATTTTCAATTGTAGTAGGTTGATATGAAATATAAGCCAAACGTTTTTTTAGCTTGCCTAAATATTTCATGCGAGCAACTATTTCTTGTCCTGGGTAGCAGCCTTTTTGGAAATTAATGCCATCAATTAAGTCTAAATTAAGCATTTGAGCAACAAATAGTTCTTCTGTACCTGTGAATATATGTGGCATTCCCGCTTTAATATCGGCCAATAGCCAACCTTCAGCTGTATAAGTGCTTATTTCAGGAGGTAAATTGTATGTGGCTTTGGTGAATTGGTTGCTTTTTTCGCAATAAAGCGTTTATTTGTGGAGTCCAATACTTGAACGGCTAACATATCATTGTGCTGACTCACGCTATTTTCATTTTCTTCAATTTCAATCCCTAATTTTCTTATAACGTTTTCGGCAGCGCCATAAAGTGTGTATAGGCTAGAACAGTTTGTAACTGATACATCTGAACGCATTACAAACATAGATAAACGTTTAACTAAAAAAACTATTTGGTCTTGAGTAGTGATAAGTAAATATGCGTCATCAGTTTGAATTATGCGAAAAGTTGCGTATACGCGTCCTTTGGGAGAGTTGTAACTGCTAATTTGACTCGTGCCTTGGCTTACTAAAGAAATATCGTTACTAAGCTGTGCCTGTAGGAAGTCTTTTGCATCGTTTCCAGAGACTTTTATAATGCCAAATTGTGCTGATAAATGTGTATTCATAATGTTTGCTTAAAGCCCTTTATGAGTAAAAAATTTCTTTTTATTCGTACCAGTTATGTATAGCTTTTATGCAAGTCAATACTTTGGTATATGAATCCAAGATTAATACATGCTTTTAGTTGCTCAACAAGCGCTGAGCCTTTACAATTCAGCCCTACATGAATTCGTCTTATCAATTCATTAATAGTGTTCAATTGGGCAAAATCAATGAGTCAAAAACAAGATTCTACCAATAAAGATGATGCTTGGTTGGCAGATTTATACAATGAAGAGAAGAGCGATAAAGCGCCGTTGGTGGTGGAAAATGCTCTACCAGAAAACGGTGGCCCCAAAGGTTTGGAGCCAACACGTTATGGCGACTGGGAAAAGTCAGGCCGCTGTATAGATTTTTAGATTCCGTTTAAATATAGACGATTAGCCAAAGAGGTTACTGTGATCGATCCTAGTAAGCCACTATCGCCACATTTGCAGGTATATCGCTTGCCGATGTTGGCCTTATTATCCATAACCAACCGTATAACAGGCGTTGCCCTAGCTATGGCCATGGTTTTGTTCCCTTTTTATCTGTTAGCTGCTGCTTTTAATGCGGAGTGTTTCACTTGGATGCAAACCCAATTGTCTGCATGGTATGGGCAAGTATTCCTGTTTTTGTGCAGCATAGCTTTTGCATATCAT
>JAHDBX010000051.1 GCA_020630145.1 Gammaproteobacteria bacterium
GGACTTTTCGATCGGTGAATTTGAAGCTGTTGGTAATGCTGTACGTGAATTTGCATCAGATAATGCTCGCGTTATTGTAGGAACAGTCATTGATGCAGATATGCAAGACGAGCTTAAGGTAACCGTGGTTGCTACAGGTTTGGGTAAAAGTGAACAGCAAGATAATGCCAGTTTACGCGTTGTACAAACGCAAAAAGCGGCAAATGCATATGCTAAGCCCGATTATAGTGAATTTGATACACCAACAACAATTCGTATGGAACGAGCTGCTGGTGATGGTGTCAATAAGGCGCAGGATAGTGAGGAATATTTGGATATACCTGCTTTTTTACGTAGGCAAGCAGACTAACTTTGGTGGTAAAAGGCTATTTGTTGGAATAGTTTTATCTGGAACTAATAAATTCAATAAATTCAACAATATAGCTTGACAAAGCAGAATGTTTGTTAAAAGATTATATGTTAAATTTATACAAAGTTCATTTACGACCGTGTTTAGTACAATGATTTTGTAAGTTACTGTTTTTAAAGCGAAAGAGCGCTTTTTTTATAAATAATGATATATCAACGAACTTTAAAAAATGTTATCCGGGCAACTGGAATTGGTTTACATACGGGTGAGAAAATTTATTTAACCCTTCGTCCTGCTGCGCCTGATACTGGAATTGTTTTTCGTCGCATTATGTTGTAAAAATAAAAGCCACTCCGCACAATGTAACAGAAACCACTTTATCAACGACTTTGTCAGAAGGCGATGTTAAAGTCTCAACCGTTGAGCATCTACTTTCTGCTATGGCGGGTTTAGGTGTTGATAATGCCTATATAGACTTGACCTCTGCTGAAGTGCCTATTATGGACGGTTCAGCTAGCCCGTTTGTGTTCTTAATACAGTCAGCTGGCTTGGTTGAGCAGTCTAAAGCGAAGAAGTTTATCCGTATTGTGAAGCCTGTAGTGGTTGAAGAAGCTGGTAAATGGGCCCGTTTTGACCCATTTGATGGTTTTAAAGTTGCATTTAAGATAGATTTTGATCACCCCGTATTTAAAGCATCAAGCCAAGACGCTGAGATAGACTTTTCGACTACGTCGTTCTTAAAAGAAGTATCAAGAGCAAGGACCTTTGGTTTTATTAAAGACTTAGAAGCGCTAAGGGCCAAAAATTTGGCTTTGGGTGGCAGCTTGGATAATGCTATTGTTGTTGATGATTACCGTGTTCTTAATGAGGACGGTTTACGTTATGAAGATGAGTTTGTTAAACACAAAATATTAGATGCAATTGGTGATTTATACTTATTGGGACATAGCTTAATAGGTGGTTTTACTGGTTATAAGTCAGGCCATGCATTAAATAATGCTTTGCTTAGAGCCTTGCTTAAGCAAGAGGATGCATGGGAAGAAGTGACATTTGGTGATGTTGCTGAGGCGCCTATTTCGTATACTCAGGCTATTGCATCATAAATTTGTTAACGTTCGTCGTGTGATGATTGACGTTTAGCGAGTTTTTGTAAAGATTGTTTAAGGGAATCGTTCCCAACTGTTTCGGCTAAAGAATGTATTTGCTTAGCTGCATTAGGGGATATACAAGGATTTTTAGTGCTTTTTTCTTTAGAAACAGCAACTTTAGGGCTGATTCTTAAAGAGATTTGTGTGATTGGCCGATTAAGGTAGAGACTGAAGTGTTCTGTGATGTCATTACGGTAATAACGTAATTGATTTGCAATAGCAGATGAAGGTGCTGATATTGTAATTGCAAAGCTACTAATGTCGCAGACTGAGCATTGGCCAGTGAAGTTTGAAGGAACTATTTTATAAAGCTCACGTGTGTAGTTGCTTAATAAACGTGATTTTTTTTGTAAGGCCGTGTGAATAAAGTGATTTAGGGATTGCATACCGCTATTATAGCAGCCGAACGCAATGCTAAGCTAAGTCAGAAAAATAATTTATGAATATAATCGTAATAAAAAAGGGCCAAAGCCCAAAAGCATACAGGATGGAGAACAAACTCCATTATTTGCTATGTAGTGTCGTTTTATTGAGTGCTATCTCAGCTATTTTTGTGGTTGGGTATAAAGTTGGCGCCATTAATACACCCAAAGACTACGTAAATGCTTGGGAAGATGAGCTATCAGCGCAGCAGGCTGAAGTGAAAAGTTTGCAAGAGCACTCTAATGCGCATATTCAAGCGCTGACCGCACGCATAGGTCGATTGCAAAGCCATATTACTCGAATGGATGCTTTGGGTAATAAATTGGTTGCAATGGCGAATTTAGATGAAAGTGAATTTAATTTTGATGAAGAGCCTGCTTTAGGCGGACCTAATGAAGAGGCAATATTTGGTAAGCCTGACTCATGGGGGCTAGAATTAGCCATTCAGGATCTTTCTACACAATTATTGGGAAGACAAAGTGAGCTTGAAGTATTAGAGGATGTAATGCGTCGACGTGCACTGACGCAAGAAGTTCACCCTAAGGGTCAGCCAGTTAAAAGAGGTTGGATATCATCCTATTTCGGTATACGTAAAAGCCCGTTTGGCGGCCGGAATGAGTTGCATAAAGGTATTGATATTGCAGCTAAAGAAGGGTCAGAGATATTGGCAGTAGCTGGTGGTGTTGTGACTCGCTCATCTCTTGGTAATGGTTACGGTAATATCGTTGAAATTGATCATGGCAATGGTTATAAAACAAAGTATGCGCACAATAAGGCAAATTTAGTTGCTGTTGGTCAAGCCGTTAAAAAAGGTGAGGCGATTGCTATTTTGGGTTCAACAGGCCGTTCGACAGGGCCTCATGTGCACTTTGAAGTTATAAAGAATGGGCGTCCGGTGGATCCTGTTCCATTTATGCGCTCAAACTAAGCGCGGTTTACGTATTTCTAGAAGCCCCTAAGCCTGTTTAGTCGCAGCTTAGGGGCTTTTTGCTTCCCATTCAATTCATTCTTGTGCCACAATGCGCGCTTGATATTTGATAATAACTACCTATATAAAAAGAATGATGTTAAATATAATCCGTAAAGTCTTTGGTAGCAGCAATGATCGATCGATCAAACGCTTGCGTAAACAAGTACCACAAATTAATTCGTATGAGTCGAGTTTGCTAGAGCTGGATGATGATGCGCTACGTCTTAAAACAGATGAGTTTAAGCAACGTTTGGCTGATGGCGCGAGTTTATCAAGTATTCGCCAAGAAGCATTCGCTGTTGTACGGGAAGCGGCTAAGCGAGCTTTAAACATGCGCCATTTTGATGTGCAGATGATTGGTGGCATGGTTTTAGATGGTGGCGGTGTTTCAGAGATGCGTACTGGTGAAGGTAAAACGCTTGTTGCTACTTTACCAGCATACCTTAATGCTCTCGAAGGAAAAGGCGTACATGTCGTAACGGTGAATGATTATTTAGCGAAGCGTGATGCAGAGTGGATGGCACAAATCTATGAGTTTCTAGGTCTAACAGTAGGCACTATTGTTAGTGGTCTTGAGCATGAAGATCGTAAGGCAGCTTACGCGGCAGATATTACTTACGGCACTAATAATGAATTTGGTTTTGATTACTTACGTGACAACATGGTGTTTGAAGTTGAGCATAGAGTTCAGCGTGGTTTGCATTATGCTATTGTCGATGAGGTTGATTCTATATTGATCGATGAAGCTCGAACGCCACTCGTTATTTCTGGGCCAACAAACGATAATTCCGAGCTGTATGCGCAGATTAATAAAATTATCCCGTCTTTAAGTTTACAAACTATTGCACCAGACGAAGAGCAGGGTATAGATGGTGACGGTGATTTTGTATTAGATGAAAAGAACCGTAGCGTCCATTTAACGGAAGAAGGTCACGAAAAAGTTGAATCTTTGTTGTTTAAGCAAAAGATTTTAGCTGAAGGCGAGAGCTTATATGATTCGCGTAATATTATGATTATGCATCATGTAATTGCCGCTTTAAAAGCACATCATTTATATCAAATTGATATTGAGTACGTTATAGAGCAAGGGCAAATTGTTATTGTCGATGAATTCACTGGTCGTAAAATGCCAGGCCGTCGTTGGGGCGATGGTTTGCATCAAGCTGTTGAAGCTAAAGAAGGTGTAGAAATTCAAAATGAAAACCAAACTTTAGCTTCGATTACTTTCCAGAACTATTTCCGTTTGTATAACAAGTTGTCAGGTATGACGGGTACAGCCGATACGGAGGCATTTGAATTAAAACAAATTTATGGTCTGGATGTGAATGTCATCCCGACACATCTACCTATTCAGCGTATTGATCATGTCGACCGTGTTTTTCAGACTATGCAGGAAAAGTATGAAGCAATTGCAGATGAGATACGTGAGTGTATTGCTAATAAGCAACCTGTACTGGTAGGTACGTCATCAATTGAATCATCTGAGCATTTGTCTGATCTATTAAATAAAGCCAATATTAAACACGAAGTGTTAAATGCGAAGCAGCATGCTCGTGAAGCGGATATTGTCGCGCAAGCAGGTGCGCCTGCCGCTGTCACTATTGCAACGAATATGGCGGGTCGTGGTACCGATATTGTTTTGGGAGGGAATCCTAAAAATGCTATTGCTAAATTAAATAACCCTTCTGACAGTGAGGTCGAAAAAATTGAAGCTGAGTACGCAGAGAAAAATAAAGCGGTGCTTGCTGCCGGCGGTTTGCATATTATTGGTTGTGAGCGTCATGAGTCACGCCGTGTTGATAATCAGTTAAGAGGCCGAGCAGGTCGTCAAGGTGATGCGGGTTCAAGCCGTTTCTATATTTCTTTGGATGATAACTTAATGCGCATTTTTGCTGCTACTGATCGTATGCAATCTATGATGCAGCGTATAGGTATGGAGAAAGGTGAATCAATTGAGCATCCTTGGTTGTCAAAAGCAATAGAAAATGCCCAGCGTAAAGTAGAAGCGCATAACTATGATATTCGTAAGAATATTCTTGAATATGATGATGTGGCAAATGAGCAGCGTAAAGTTGTTTACGAGCAGCGCAATGACTTAATGGAAGGCGAAGATATTCATGAAGCTATAAAAGCGATTATAGAAGAAACCATTGAGAATGTTGTAGCACAATATATACGTCCTACTAGCTTGGTTGAAGAATGGGACCTTGAAGGTCTTCATTACGCATTAGATACCGAGTTTAATTACAAAGCAGATGTGCGTGGCTGGGTAGAAAAAGAGGGCATGCATGAAGAAAGTTTAATTAAGCGTGTTAAAGATGATTTGTTTGCATCTTATTATGAAAAAGAAGCGCTCGCTGGTAAGTCGCTGTTGCGTCGTTTTGAACGCGATATGATGTTAAATGTGCTGGATAATAATTGGAAAGAGCATTTGGTGGCGATGGATTATTTGCGTCAAGGCATTCATTTGCGTGGTTATGCGCAAAAGAATCCTAAACAAGAATATAAGCGTGAATCATTTGAAATGTTTTCTGAAATGCTAGATAACATTCGTGAAGAAGTTGCCAAGGTTCTACTTAAAGTAAAAGTAAATGACGAGCCAGTTGAAGAGCGCCGTTCTGCAATTCCTGACAATGTTGAATATCAGCATGCAGATGCAAGTGCACCCGCTGAAGAAGCAGCTGAACAAAAAACAGCTGTTCAACGACCAGTTAAACGTGACAAGAAAATAGGCCGTAATGAACCTTGTTATTGCGGCTCAGGTAAAAAATATAAGCACTGTCATGGTAAATTGAATTAATGCCAGTAGGTTTGTCAGCACCCAGTGAGTTATTGTCTGTTGAGGGTATTCGTTTAGCATCTGCATATGCGGGTATACGTAAGCATGAAAAAGACGACTTGGTTTTGATTGAAATCGCCGGAGGTTCGTCTGTAGCATCTGTGTTTACGCAAAATAAATTTTGTGCTGCTCCAGTGCTGTTAGCAAAGAAAAATCTTCAACAAACGCTTCCTAGTTACCTGCTAATTAATGCTGGTAACGCTAATGCGGGTACGGGTGATGCGGGTTATCGCGATGCTGAGTATTGTTGTACTTTGATAGCTGAGCAATGTGCTGTAAGCAAAGAAGCCGTGCTACCTTTTTCGTGTTATTGCTGAAAAATTACCTGTTAATAAAATAGCCACCGTTTTACCTGGTTTAATAGCGGACCTAAGTAGCGAACACTGGTTGCAAGCTGCATCAGCTATTATGACAACGGATATAGTTGCTAAAGGTGTATCTGAAAAAGTTAGCTTGGGCGGCAATCAATATACTGTGACGGGTATTAGTAAAGGCTCGGGCATGATTTGTCCAAATATGGCCACGATGCTGTCATATATTGCGACGGATATGCCTATCGAGCAAAATAGTTTGCAAGACTTGCATCAGCAGCTAGTTGAAAAGAGTTTTAATAGTATAACTGTTGACGGCGATACATCGACAAATGACGCATCAATACTTATTGCCACTGGTAAAGCTAAACCCTTGCCAAGTGACGTTTCCCAAAATGATATTTTCAATGTTTTACTGCCTATTTATCAGCAGCTTGCACAAGCTATTATTCGTGATGGTGAAGGTGCAACGAAGTTTGTGACGATAAATGTTCAAGGTGCGACTGATGCTAATGATGCAAAAGAAGTGGCTTATACGGTTGCACATTCGCCTTTAGTTAAAACAGCACTGTTTGCCTCTGATGCAAACTGGGGGCGAATATTAGCTGCCATTGGGCGAAGTCGAGTTGATGTGCTGGATGTAGATAAGATTGATTTATCTTTGAATGGCCTAGCGCTCTTAAGGCAAGGCAAACCAGTAGATTCGTATAGAGAAGAAGATGGTGCCGCTGAAATGTCCAAAGATGAAATTACTATCAGCATTGATTTACACTTATCTAGTGGGGTTGCTACGGTATGGACTAGCGACCTCAGCCATGAATATGTAAGTATAAACGCAGATTATCGTAGCTAGTTGTGTCTATACAGGTTGTTATTGCGCTTATAGAAAGTATGTCGCCTCTTGGCGAAGGTGGACAAGGCCAGGGTCAGTCATACCTTGTTGCTAAAAGAGCGCTAGATAGCCATCAAGGCGGCTTATGGGAGTTTCCTGGTGGCAAGGTAGAACAAGGGGAGCCTGCTGATAAAGCGCTTCTAAGAGAACTGAGAGAAGAACTAGCAATTAATGTTACGAAGTTTGAGCATCTATTTGATTTCCCTTATGCCTATCCTGATAAATCCATAGACTTTATTGTTTATAAGGTCAGTCAGTTTGAAGGTAAAGAGCAGGGGCATGAAGGCCAAGAAATACGCTGGGTGAGTAAAAGTGAGTTATTAAAGCTCTCTTTCCCCGCAGCCAATCAAAAAATTATAGATAATTTATTTAGCGATTAGCTTAAGCTGGGTAGCTATCTGCTATATCCATGTATTTTCTATGCAGTTTTAATACAGCTTCTTCTAAGAGCTCGGGTTCTTCATTGTTGTTAATAATATCGTCTGCGGCGAGCAGGCGCTCTTCTCTGTCTATTTGCGCATTCATAACAGCAATGACTTGTTCTCTACTTTGTTCATCTCTCTGCATGACGCGTTCAATTTGTACTTCATCTTCGCAGTCAACAACAAGAATACGATCTATCATCATCCATTCGCTGTTGTCTACTAGCAAGGGTATCACTAGCATGGCATAGGGTGCCTTCTGTGCTTGCCTAGCTGTTTTTATGTTGTCCATTAATTGTGTGCGAATGAGTGGGTGCAAAATGTGTTCGACGGTTTCTCTTTTTTTATCATCTTGGAAAATAATATCGCGTAATAAGCGACGATTGAGCATGCCATCGTCTTGTAATATCTCTTGGCCAAACTCATCAACAAGTAACTGTAGTGCGGGTTGGTCTTTAGCAACAATATCGTGTGCAATTTCATCGGTATCAATAATTTCAACGTCAAGCTCAGAAAAAAGTTGTGCAACCGTTGTTTTACCGCTGCCAATGCCGCCAGTTAAGCCAATAACAAGCATGTTTTATAGTCCTATAAAAGATTTAATTTCATTGCCCCAGAGTAGGCAGAGCCAGCCAGCAATAGCTAGGTAGGGGCCAAATGGAATAGGTATTTGGCGTTCATGGTTACGAAAAACGATCATAGCAATACCAATAATACTACCTGTAACTGCCGAAATAATGATAACGGCTGGTAGTAAGCTCAAGCCTGTCCATGCGCCAATGGCTGCTAATAGTTTAAAATCACCATGCCCCATGCCTTCTTTTTTCGTAATGATTTTAAATAACCAGTAGACTGACCATAGTATTAGATAGCCTGCTGTAGCGCCAATAATACTCGCTGTGGTATCGATAAATAATGTTTGCGTACTAATTAACAAACCTAGCCAGAGTAAAATATAATTTAATGTGTCAGGCAGGTAAGTTGTTTTTAAATCAATAACCGCTAAAACAAGTAGCAACCATGAAAATGCTATGGCAAAGAAACCTTGTGCATTTATGCCGAAAACCCATAAACAGCAAATAGCAACAGCCGCTGT
>JAHDBX010000052.1 GCA_020630145.1 Gammaproteobacteria bacterium
AGTCACAAGCCGAAAAATTTAAAGCCAAGCTTGCCTTACTCGGCCTACAATCTTTTATTGAACCCGTTACTATTAATAACAAAAACTGGTATCGCGTACGTTTAGGACCTTATCAAAACAAACAAGCTTTACTACAAGACCAAAAACGTTTAAATGCTAATGCAATCAAGAGTATCGTACTGCAACTAAAGGATTAAGGACTGAAAACTCATGCCAAAAAGTACTAGCAAAACAACTGACACCATTGCCTTAATTTATGACTTTGATGGCACCTTAACGCCAAAGGCTATGCAAGACTATACCCTGCTTCCTGAACTAGGCATTCCCGCCAATGAATTTTGGGCGGAAGTACAAGCTGAAGTAAAAGCAACAGGGGCTGAAAACATGCTGGTATATATGCGCCTATTATTAGAAAAAGCGCATGAACGTAACATTACCATTCGTAGAAATGACTACCGCCGTTTAGCCAGTAAAATTCGTTATTACGCTGGTGTAGAAAAATGGTTTGATACTATCAATCAATACGTCAAACAGAACGGCCGTAAAATTAAGGTAAAACACTATTTAATCTCGGCGGGTATGGCCGAAATATTAGACGGCGTCTCCATTCGTAAACATTTCACACGTATGTACGCTTCGGCTTATCACTTTAACAAACGCGGTGTAGCTGATTTCCCTAAACTCGTGATTACAGACACAACAAAAACACAGTATTTATTCCGCATTAATAAAGGCAAGGAAGATTTAAGCGAAAGTATTAATGAGCATATGCCCGAAAGCGAACGACCCATACCGTTTGAACATATTATTTATATTGGCGACGGTATGACAGACGTACCAAGCATGGCATTAACCAAAAAAAGCGGCGGTCATGCAATCGCGGTATACAATAAAAATGAAAAGCATCAGTTAGAAGTATGCAAAAGCTTGCTGACATCGGGGCGTACAGACTTTATAGCCGCAGCAGACTACAGAAAAAGCCAAGAACTCTATCGACGCACCACTTTGTTGTTAGACCATATTATGGCGAATATCTATTACAAACGTGAATTAAGTAAGTGTAAAACTGAGCACAATATCGCCTAGCTTATGGCGCTGTAAAAGTAGGTCTATGCTCTATTTTTATTGGCAAAGTCACCTATTGTGCCTTTTTCATACTCATATTGAACCGTTCTAACCGTATTACGGCCTTCAGCTTTAGCCAAATATAACGCTTCATCTACCTTCATGAGTAACATGTCGCGTGAAACTTGCTGACCTTTCGGAATAGTACTCACACCCACACTAACCGTTACATATTTACTACTTTTAGAGTTAGGATGAATAATTTGTAAGGCTTCAATATTACGACGAATTTCTTCAGCCAGCTTTTGCGCGCCTGCCTGCTCAGTATTACTTAACATCACAATAAACTCTTCACCGCCAAAACGCGCAACAATATCTGTAGGACGCTTTAAAGATTCTCTAACGCAATTAGCAACATTCTTTAAACACTCATCACCCGATAAATGTCCCAATATATCGTTATACATTTTAAAGAAGTCCACATCCAACATAACGAGGGAAACAGGTATACCATCCCGAGTGGCTCGCGCTAGCTCATTAGCCAAACGTTCCTCAAAGTAACGTCGGTTAGCAACAAGTGTTAAACCATCCGTAGATGATAACTGCGTAAGCTCCTCATTAGCCATCTGTAAACGTGAGTTCGCATGTTTCAAACCGCTGGTTAACACTTTATTTTCTAAGTTTAACTTTAAAGTGTCAGTAATTGCTCGCGATGTTTGGTTCGCAAACACCCACATAATAACAACCAATATACAAAGGAAAATAGCCAGCAAGCTATCCAAAGACTCTTGCTTAGAAAATAAAAACACAAGAACCGGTAAGAGTAATGCGGCTTGGTAAATATAATAAATGCCGGTTTTAATAGCTAAACCAATAGCTGTAGCGCACAACGCCACAACAATAATATACACAAAAATTTGAAATTCAATCGGGGTTAACTCAGCCAGCAAAATAATACCAATGCTCCAACTTAAACCGGTTAAGAAAGCATCAATACACAACAGGTAATAGCGACGATCTATTTGTATCGCAGCATAATCCGCACTTTCATCAAAACTACTGTACAGAAAGTACTTCACCATGAGTAAAACAATTAACCAGACCCAACCAATCAAAACCAAGGCACCAGGTATAACTTGCGTCATAACAACCGCTATAAAGCTGGCTAATAAAAAGTGCATAGCACTCGCTAATGGAATTTGCTTATGTAGTAAGCGAATTTGCCTTAACAAAATATCTTGGTTTGTACGCATATGCTGTTCAGCTAAGCGTTGGTCATTCACGGCTTCCCCCTTAATCTTACGAATGTGGGATTATTATTAGTTAATTATAACGGCAACCCATACTAAAAGTGCCAATAAAATAGTCAACATTACAGCCGCCGACCCTACATCTTTAGCTCGCCCTGATAATTCATGCTTTTCAGTACCAAAGCGATCAATTGCATTCTCCAAGCCTGTATTCAATAACTCGACTATTAACACTAACAGCACACTGGCCATTAGCAATACCCATTCTATTGCTGTATCAGCGACAAAAAATGAAATCGGTATCGCCAGTAAAGTCAGCCATACTTCTTGGCGAAAGGCTTCTTCATGTTTATAAGCAGCGGCAAAGCCGGCCAATGAGTACTTCGTTGCATTAATAATACGTTGTAGCCCTAGAGCCTTACCATTATCAGGATGCCCACTTGCCATATTGCTTATGTATATCTCTTAAACGTCGCCAATAAGCATTTCATAATCTTCTGCGCTCATCAAACCTTCAAACACAGACTCATCGTCAGCTTTTACTTTATATAACCAGCCATCACCATAAGCATCATTATTCACTAATTCTGGCTCATCATTTAAAGCCTCATTCGCCTCAACAATCATACCTGTAAATGGGGTATAAATATCTGAAGCGGCTTTTACTGACTCGATTACACAAACAGCATCACCTTCATCGACTTCATTATCTACTTCTGCAAGCTCAACAAAGACTAAATCACCCAACTCTGCTTGCGCATGATCGGTAATACCAATAGTAAAAACCTCACCACCTTCTTTGCGCACCCACTCATGGGTATTCAAATATTTTAATTCGGCTGGTATATGACTCATTACTGATACTCCTAAATATCTAATGTTTATTTGAGCAAGTTTAGCAGTTTTATTCCACTATATCCTGCCGATTGCTTGCTGAATAAAGAAACGTTTGAGCAAGTTGTTCTTATCTACCAAGCTTAGACCACTCGCTCTAACTTGGCTTAATAAAGGGTGCCTACTAGCAAATAAGCTATTTAAGCCACCAAACATATCTGACATTAAGCGGTTATGTACCTGACTCTGGCGCGCATAGCGCTTCAGTATATACAAGTGACCAAGGTCAACGCGGGCCGTATCCGCCTGAGATAATACCTTTGCAAGTATACTCACATCATTTAATCCTAAGTTTAAACCCTGCCCAGCTAGCGGGTGCACAACATGCGCTGCATCCCCAACCAATGCTAAACGCGGCTTAACATAGTGACTAGCCTGCAACTGCTGCAAGGGAAACAATACACGCTGACTTGTGCCTAAAATGTCACCTAAATGCGATTGGCTTTGTTTGCTTAAAGCTTCAATAAAATCAATGGATTCACAATTGGCTAGTTGTTTAGCCTGAGCATGAGGCAAACTCCAAACAATGGAACTTTGCCCATTTTGTAAAGGCAAAAAAGCCAGTGGGCCACTGGTTAAAAAACGCTGCCATGCTGTATGCTGGTGTGAGTGCTGCGTATCAACTGTAGCAACCAAGGCTGATTGCAAATAACTATTTTTATCAGCCGAAATATTGCTCATACTACGTATAGTCGAATGCGCACCGTCTGCAGCTACAAGTAAGTTAGCTTCAATATCATCTGCCCCGTCTAGATCAAGCCAGACCTTATCGCTAGTCATACTAATATTTTGTACGCTAGCGGGACAATACAGACCAATACCTTTCAAACCTTGAATAGACGTAAACAATACATCATGCAATACATTATGCTCAATAATATGACCCAAGTGGTCTTGCTTTATATCCGCAGCATGAAAAGACAAACCTTGCTTAACGTCATTCTCCCATACGTGCATAGATTGATAGGGACTACAACGTAAGGACTGTATTTTTGACCATAAACCCGTTTCTTCAAATAAGGTTTGCGAGGCCTGATTAATGGCATACACACGTAAACCGACTTCATCAGACACCTTAAACGGGGCAGGTGCTTGCTGATCAATTAAGGCTATTTTTTTATGCGGCAACTGCTCATTTACTAGTTTAGCCAGCATACAACCCACAATGCCTGCACCAACAATCGCAATATCAACTTTTTGTTTAGGCATCAATTATGCACCAATATATACACTAGATTTAGCTAGCCATTAAGGCTTCAATCTCATCAACCGTTTTTACTATGCCGGCTGTCATAACTTCTGGGCCTTTAGCGGTTACCACCACATCATCTTCAATGCGAATACCTATATTATGAAAACGCTTAGGCACACCACGCATAGGACGTATGTACAAACCCGGCTCTACTGTCATACACATACCGTTTTCTAACAAGCGCCACTCTTGGTCAATTTTATAATCCCCCACATCATGTACGTCTATGCCCAACCAATGCCCTGTACGATGCATGTAAAATGGCATATACGCTTTATCTTTAATTAACTGTGACAACTTGCCTTTTAGTATGCCCGTCTCAAGCAAGCCTTTGGTTAACACCTTCACAGCGGCATCATGTGGGTCATTCCAATGGTTACCCTCTTCAGCCATATCAATAGCCGCTAATTGCGACTCTAATACAATTTCATATAACTCACGCTGTGCCTGACTAAACTCACCGTTCACAGGGTATGTGCGCGTAATATCACTGGCATAATTTTTATATTCGCACGCTGCATCAATCAACACGAGGTCACCATCTTTTAACTCGGCATTGTTCTCAATATAGTGAAGTATATTGGCATTTTCACCACCACCTACAATAGAGGTGTAAGCAGGTGGCGAGTGATGCTGGTTGAATACATACAACAACTCTGCTTCAAGTTCATACTCAAACATGCCTGGTTTACAAGCGCGCATCGCTCGCTCATGTGCCTGACAAGATATCTTGGCGGCTTTACGCATAATTTGTAACTCTGCACGCGTTTTAATCAAGCGCATTTCATGCAGCAAGTACTCTAAAGACACAATTTCATTAGGCGCAGATACACCTTTACGCGCATTCGCTTTAACTTGATTAACCCAGCCTAATAAACTTTTGTCAAAGCTCGCATCTTGACCCATGGTATAAAACAAACGATCACGGTCTTCCAACAAGCCCGGCAAAATATCGTCCATATCATCAATAGGAAATGCATCATCCGCACCATAGTGCTCAACCACGCCTTCTGGCCCAGCTCGGCGACCATCCCACATCTCTCTTTCTACATCGCGATCTCGGCAAAACAAACTAAACTCACCTTGTGGGCGCCCGGGCACTAAAACCATAACAGCATCAGGCTCGTTAAAGCCTGTCATGTAATAAAAACTGCTGTTTTGGCGGAAAGGGTAAAAAGTATCATTGTTACGTGTCACTTCAGCCGCGGAAGGTAAAACCGCAATAGAACCGACCTCCATAGAACGCATTAATTGGCGACGGCGACGTTTGTATTCTTGTAGTTGAGAAGCAAGCATAGTCATTAGTGTACTGTTTCATCCAAAAAGTCAGTCGTTGCATGTATTGTAAACTGCGCCTGTATATCATCATATAAAGACAATGCAGCCATACGCACATATTCAATTATCTCCATCAAATCACTCTCCGCTTCACCATCATCTATAGATGCAACAGCATCAATCTTGCCTATCTCGCCTAAATCACTCAATGACTCCGATGCTTCAGCAGGTAATGTTTTAAAATCTACATCGCCCGTAGCAGCTAAACCATATAAAAAACCATGACACCAATCTGCAACCGCATTCAAACGATCTTTCAAAGCCTGTTCATCATCTGGCAAGCACATTGTAAAACTTAAATCAGCCGCACCGAGTTGCGCCGCTGTCAATGCATACCACTCAGCCAGTGTCTCTTTATCAGCATCTTTTATATGCTCATAATGGGCATGATCCTCAAGAATATGCTCACACCAGTTGTGTTGATTAATACTTTTACCCGCAGCAGCCAGCCCGGTAAGTACGCCGTGACATTCACTCACACTCATTACTACCGGTAGCGTTCCCAGGTAGTTTTCTAACTCATAATAATTAAATTGCATAATGTTCTCTCATCTGAACCCTATTATACCTACCATATGTCGTCTATGCGCTGTATAAAAATAGCATTAGTCACTAAATTTTGCCCATAAAAACTTGACCCACTCGCAAGCCACGCATACCATGTCAACTATGCAAAATGATGATATTAACAATCCATTAGCTCAGCTTGATTTATTAAGCCATCAGTTAAAAGAACTACAAGACCTCTGTGAGAAATTACAGGTGGAAAATGTATCTTTACGAGAGCAACAAGAAGAGTTAACAGGCCAAAAAGCAGAACTGATAAAAAAGAACGATATGGCTAGGCAACGTGTCGAAGCTATGATCGCACGACTAAAATCATTAGAAGACTAATTTATACATGTCAAAAACCTACGCTGCCAATATCCTCATACTCGATAAAACCTACCAAATAGCTTGCAACAGCGAAGAAGAACCTATGCTGCATGAAGCAGCCAAATATCTTACTGAACAAATGCGTAATATCCGTGACAAAGGTAGTGTCATCGGGCTAGACCGCGTCGCCGTCATGGCGGGGCTAAATATTAGCTACGAACTACTGAAATTACGCAAACTTGAGCATGAACGTAATGAAGTTGCCAAACGATTAACAGACATGAACCGTTCAGTTACCCAATTATTAAAAAAAACTCCGATTGCACAAAACGAACAAGTAGATTAATCTACCTTTATGGGTAGTTTTCTACTGTATACGATTAAGCAAACGAGGCAAACCCTTGAGCCTTAATGATATACCCCGGGGAACTCGTTACGTAGACTGTGTGCAAGCCTGCTTCTAGCGGGAAGCCTAATGGCTACTAACTCTCCCCACTTGAACCGTTGGTTCAAGGTAGCGCGTTTGTCGCGTTAACGGCGGTAACTACCCTTTTTATTCATGCACGCATTACATGATGAACACCTCTACTAAAAAACAACTACGCGAACAATGCCGACAAGCCCGCAATGCACTCACTACTGTGCAGCAGCAGCGTTATGCCTTAGCTGTATCAGAAAGACTCGCAAAAACAAATGCATTTCAAGATGCTCAGCAAATAGCATCGTATATTGCCACCGATAACGAAGTAGAAACGCATAAAATACATGAGCGTTGTTGGCAAACAGGAAAAAAAGTAGCACTACCCATTATAGGTGCAGATAAAAGTATGCGTTTTGCACCCTATACAGATGCAGACACCTTAATTACAAACAAATTTAACATACCTGAACCACAAACAACGCCAAATACTCACTTCATCGAACTGCAAAACATACATTGCATGCTTATTCCTTTAGTTGGCTTTGATAAACAAGGTAACCGCATTGGTTTTGGCGGCGGTTATTACGATCGTTACCTACAACACAAAACAAACTCAACAATATGCATTGGCTTAGCCTATGAAGTACAAAAAATACCTAGCATCATTAAAGAAACATGGGATATCAGTATGGATATAGTCATAACGGAAGAACAAACATACCACTTACAAAAATAAAGCCGTCTTATTACACTTTAGTCGCAAGCAACAAGGCTAAAACATCTTATATTCTCTAAATACAGCTTATCAAACGACTTATTTGCTTTAATAAACAAATAAATTGACTTAAAAAAAGCCTTTCGCTTATCGAATAACAAAAACAAGCCCTATATAAACCTAAAAACATCACCGTTTAAAAATAAATCATGCACATTAATCGTATATAAATACTTTTTTGAATTAAATTATGATTAATTCTCTACAAACATAAATATGTTTAAAGAAAAAAATGCTTTTGTCGAAAAAAAACCGTAGAAAAAAACAAAACACATAAAGAACGTGCGTTATTTTTTATTAAAAAGGCATAAAAGTATAAAAAAAATTCTCTATAGAAACTTTTTTTTATAGTTTTTTTTTAAAATATAAAAGTAAAAAGGTTTTTTTTTAATTTTTTTTAACTAATTAAGGCTTTTTATTACATTTTTTTAGTTTTTTTATATAATTTTTTATTTGTTTTTTTATACTC
>JAHDBX010000053.1:0-1389 GCA_020630145.1 Gammaproteobacteria bacterium
AAAAGGCGAGATCAACAACTTCTCAGTACCTGGAAAGAATATAAAAGACACTCTTAATATCGGTATTAATTTACATGCTGATTATGATGATATGAGTATTGAAGGCCCAGTATATATTGGCAGCAGTACAAAAATAGGAAAAAATGTCAACATAACAGGACCTACCGTGATTGGTTCAAACTGTGTCATTGAAGATAACGCTGTTATCAATGAATGTATTATCACTGATTATACTAGAGTGGGTAGCGATGCTAGTTTGGATAAAAAAATTATATTTGGAAACCAGTGTATTGACCCCAATGGGAATGCTATTGATATTGCAGAGGCTAAAATCGAGTGGCTGGTCGATGATATGCGCAAAGAAACACATTTAAATGAAATGCAATATTTACTACACCAAACGGCCCTTGGCATAGATACTGCAACCCAATAAAGAACCTGCATAAATATGCCCGATAAGAAAATCACTTTTAAAACAAACAGTGACTTAGCTAATGTTCGCTTAATAGGTCTTAGTATTCATGCCATGGCCAATGAATTATTCCAAAAAGAAGACACTATTAAAATCGAAATTTGCACAGTTGAAGCGGTTAATAATTGCATAGAACATGCTTATGAGTATGCGAAAGAAAAGCCAATAGAAGTTAAGCTAACAATTAGTAGTGAACATTTTACAATAGACATAATTGATGAAGGCAAAGCAATGCCCGCTGGAACGCTTGATGAGCTTTCAACTGATTTTGATATCAACCCTAATGACATAGAAGCAATACCTGAAGGAAACTTTGGTCTAAAACTGATTAAAACGAATATAGACGATGTCTCATACACAAGTTCAAATGGACAGAACATATTAACAATGAAGCAAGCCTTTAGGCATGACAACAAAAAAATGGAAAAAAATAATTTATTGGTATAAAGCATTATTATTAAGCAGCTTAGTGCTTAGCTTCGCTTCTGTTGCTGACAACAGCAAGCAAATATATAACAATAAAATCTCTTTAAATGGCTCATGGAAATTTATTGCCGATAATTTCTTAGCCAACAATCAATACCAATTCGACACAGACACTAGTCAATGGAGCAATATTACAGTACCTAGCAATTGGTACTCTGCTGGCCATGAATTTTCAGGAGCAGCATGGTATAGACACACTTTTTTATTGCATAAAAATTACAACGATAAGCGTATAAAAATACGATTTGAAGGTGTTGACTACAGTGCTGACATATGGCTAAACGAGCATTATATTGGTTATCATCAAGGTTCTTTCCAACCCTTTTATTTTGATATTTCCCCTTATATTAACACAGACAAAGAAAACCTTTTAACGGTTAAAGTATATAGTCCCGAAGAGAATACAGAAAACTGGTCACTACATAAAAAAC
>JAHDBX010000053.1:1399-3449 GCA_020630145.1 Gammaproteobacteria bacterium
ATTCAGTCACCATGACACACGCCCAGGTGGTGCTTGGTCAAGACGTGGACAAGAAAAAAATACCGGAGGAATATGGGCCCCCGTTCATTTGCTAGTATCCGAAAAACTATCAATTGACAAAGCACGTGTTAAAACAGACATTAATATCGCAAAAAAGAAATCGACAATAAGTATTGAGCTGAATATTAATAGTGAGAAAAATATTAACGCTGACATGCAGATTAGCCTTAAACCTAAAAATTTTTCATCTATTCAGCAAACATTATATAGAAAAAAAGTTAGAGTAAAAAAAGGTAGCAATACTATTAGCGCTACATTTAATGAAGAAAATATACGGCTATGGTGGCCTTATGAGTATGGTGATGCGAATTTATACGAAATAAATATAAAGCTACATAAAGAGAATACATTATTAGATCAATATAACGATACTATTGCCTTCAGGCAAGTACGTAGACATAAAGAAAGTGGTCAATGGTTTATTAATAATAAACGTATTTTTCTACGTGGCACAAATTATATTTCAAGCCAGTGGCTTAGCGAAATGAATAGTGAAGACTACAGCTTCGATATCCAGCTAATGAAACGTGCACATGTAAATACGGTAAGAGTACATGCGCATTTAGAAAGTAAAGAATTTTATAAGCAAGCAGATAAAGCCGGCTTACTAATATGGCAAGATTTTCCTTTGCAATGGGGGTATAGCGATGATGTCGCATTTATAGAAGAAGCTAAACGGCAAACTATTGATATGATTGACTTTTTATACCACCACCCTTCTGTATTTGCCTGGAGTATGCATAATGAGCCCCCTTGGGATGCTAAGTGGATGAAATACAAATATCCTGACTATAACCCTAATCAGAACAAATACCTTACTCAAGTGTTGTATGAAACCGCTTTAAAAGCCGATACTAGTCGATATGTACATGCCTACTCAGCCACTAGAGAACACCCCTGGTTAGGCTGGTATGCCGGGCATTGGAAAGATTATGCAAAACCAACGACGCACAGTTTGATTAGTGAATATGGCGCTCAAGCACTGCCTAATATTAACGCATTAAAGAAAATTTTTAATTCGCAAGAATTATGGCCCGATACTGAACAAGAATGGCGCAAATGGCGTTACCATAATTTTCAAAAAAAAGAGACCTTTGAAAAAGCAAAAATATCAAAAGGTAAAAACATACATGAGTTTATTGAAAACACACAACATTATCAGGCTCAGTTAACTAAATTTGCTGCTGAATCATACAGGCGTCAAAAATATAAGCCTGTTAGTGGCATTTTTCAATTTATGTTTGTTGAAAACTGGCCCTCTATCAATTGGGGAATTGTAGACTATTGGCGCAATGTAAAACCCGCTTATCATGCACTTAGAACAGCTTATCAACCCATTCTCCCCATTATTGAGTCAAAAAAAACGCATTACAACAAAGACGAAGTAATTTCATTACAACTATGGGCAATTAATGATTTGCATAAATCATACCCAAAAACGCAATTTAACTATGTACTTAGCCATGAAAGTAATGTTATTGAAGAATCTAGCTATACCATAAACATTCGACCTGATAGCGTTGAGAAAATATCAAAATGGCAAAAGAAAAACTTAGCAAAAGGGAGCTACGAATTTCACGCAAGCTTACGTGACAATAATAATACTATCTTAGGTCAAAATTCTTTCTTGTTTACTGTTAATTAATTTGTCATTTTATTAAAACATTCAATGGAATTGGCCGTTATATTAACCATACATCATTAAAATATTATTTGGCTTATACAAGAAATATATGTATGGATACTTATTTCGAAAAATTTGAACACCGCAAACCACCTAAACCTGTTCCGTATTCTTTACGGCGCGAATTACTGTGGCAATTTTTAGCGACAATTAATGCTGTACTCGGTGCGTGGTATATTAGTTGGCGTTGGTTACACTCGCTTAACTTTGATGCTCTTTGGTTTTCAATACCCATAGCTTTAGCTGAAACAGCGGCCTATATTGGTTTAGTTTTATTCAGCATTAATTTATGGAAAGTAAAAGACC
>JAHDBX010000053.1:3459-8301 GCA_020630145.1 Gammaproteobacteria bacterium
AAAAGCAAACTGCACCTAAACTCGCTTCGGAGTGCGACCCTAAATTACCCGATAGGCCTCTAATTGTCGATGTTTTTTTCCCAACTTATGACGAAGACCCTGAGTTAGTTAAATTAAGTCTGCTTGATGCAAAAAAAATTAATTACCCCCACCCTATTGATATACGCATTCATGTTTTAGATGATGGCAAACGGGAAGCAATGCAAAGACTCGCTGAGAAACTTGAGGTTAACTATATAAAGCGAGATAACAATATAGGCTTTAAAGCTGGCAATATGCGTAACGCAATGGAAAAGACATCTGGCGATATCATCGTTATATGCGATGCAGATACACGCCCGTTTTCTACCATACTAGAAAGCACGCTCGGCTACTTTAAAGACCCTGATGTTGCTTGGGTTCAAACACCCCAATGGTTTTTTGACGTAGCAGAAGGCAAAGCCCTAACAAAAGTACTCAAAAAATACTTATGGTGGCCAGGTTATGCACTGGGTTGGTTAGTAGAAAAAATAATAGGCCCAGTTAAAATTGGCTCGGACCCATTTGCAACTGACGCACAGATGTTTTATGACGTTATACAACGCCGTCGTAACTGGGCATATGCCTCATTTTGCTGTGGTGCAGGCTCTATTCATCGACGTGAAGCCGTTATGGAAGCAGCCTTAAAAACCTATGCCACGTCTGTTGATAATGAAGTGAAGCGTTTTACTGACGACGTCAACGACCAAGATATAAAGTCAGACCTTGACGATGCCATCAGACAAGAAATGGCCTTAGAAAAAGAATTTACGCCTTATAAGTTCCATGTTTCTGAAGACATCTACACCTCTATTATTCTGCACTCGGACCCAGATAGAAATTGGAAATCCATTCTACACCCTGAAATTCAGTCAAAAATGTTATCGCCACAAGATTTACAATCATGGATGGTGCAGCGCTTCAAATACGCCGGCGGCACTATTGATATAGCCGTCAATGACTCTCCACTAACACAAAAGCATATGTCGTTACCTAGAAAAACCATGTATGCAGCAACCATATTTTCTAACTTTGGTGGTTTGTGGAATATCGTATTTTTATTTGCGCCAATTATATATTTATTTACAGGTATTGCTCCAGTTTCAGCATATTCATTAGATTTTTTCAAACATATATTGCCATTTATTATTATGACTGAATTGTCATTTATGATTGGTACATGGGGAGTCGCTGGCTATAAAGGTAAGACAAGTTATCTATCCTTCTTTCCGATAAATCTACGAGCTATCTGGACCGTACTGAAAGGTGAAGAAATAAAATTTCCAACCACTCCCAAAGAAAGGCAAGAAGGCAACTTCTTTCATCTTATATTGCCACAGTTTTTAGTTATTCTTTTAACATTAGCAGGCATGATATTTGCGAGCGTTAATTATTATATTGATCGTGACCCAGCTATGCTAAATGGATTATTAGCCAACGTCTTTTGGGGGCTAAATAATATTGCCGCATTAAGTGGTATGGTCATGGCTGCTTTTTGGAAACCAGAAAACGAATAAAATTTCATACAGGGATAACTATGAGTTTTAAAGAAGGATTACTACATGCGCGTAGCCACTTAATTTTTATTGCTGCACTAATCGCTGCATTTAGTCTTATTATTCATTTAGAAAAAATGGAAGTAGCTAAACAGCCTAACCCGCAATTAAAGGTTACCCCAACGGCTACAATATCATTACCCGCTAATCGCGAATTGAATGCGCAAGAACTAGAGTGGGCAAATATATCATGGCAATACTTTGAGAATAACTATCAAAAAGAAACAGGGCTAGTAAACTCTGTTGACCAATATCCTGCTACAACATTATGGGATCAATCATCTTATATATTAGCATTAATATCTGCTTACCGCTTAAACATCATACCAGAAGAAATATTTAATCAACGTTTAACGACTGTTCTTGATGCTTTACAAAAAATTCCTTTATACGATGATGCCTTACCCAATAAATCCTACAATACACTAACATTAGAAATGGTTGACTATGACAACCAAGCAACAGATAAAGGAATTGGCTGGTCTGCAATCGATATTGCGAGACTAATGGTGCCCTTAAATATTGTGTTATGGAACTATCCAGAACATGGAGAAAAAATTAAATCTGTTATTGATAGTTGGGATATTAAAAAAATGATAAAAGGCGGACTATTAATAGGCGCCACCATAGATGAAGAAGGTAAGACCAAGTATGTTCAAGAAGGACGTATCGGTTATGAAGAGTATGCTGCAAGAGCCATGGCATTAATGGGCTTTGATGTAGCTGAAGCAGCTAAATACAATGATTACCTTGAATTTGTAAGTATTGAAGATATTAATATCCCGACAGATAGCCGAGACCCAGCTGTTTATGAAGCACATAACTATGTTGTTAGTGAGTCTTACATACTGCAAGGTTTAGAATTTGGGCTCGACCACCACACAAAAGAGTTTGCTTATCGCGTATTTAAAGCGCAGGAAGAACGTTTTAAACGTACGGGCATATTAACTGCTGTAAGCGAGGATAATATAGACCGCCCCCCTTATTTTGTATACAACACCGTATTTAGTAGTGGCAAAATATGGAATGCTATTACCGATACCGGAGCAGATGCCTCGGCACATAAAACACTCAGTACTAAAGCAGCTTTTGGCTGGAACATTCTATTTGGCACCACATATAGCCAACAACTTATTGATACAGCTAAAACCCTCTACGACCCTGAGAAAGGCTGGTATTCAGGTTTTTACGAAGTAGATAAAAAACCGAATACAGCTATCACAGCGAACACAAATGCAGTGATATTAGAAAGCCTGTATTACAAAAAATATGGACCTCTTATTTCTATATATAAAGATAGTGATACAACAAAAGACCCACAAAAAGATTCACAGGTAGCCAAAGCACTATGAAAAAGCATAAACTCCTTCACTCTCTATGTCATTTACTTATTGCACTTATACTAATATCAGCATGCAGTAATAATCATGCTCATAACTATTCACGCGACAAACTTTATTTAGCAAGCCCAAAAGAAAATGATAAGTTATCAGATATTCTCGCACGCTGTGACAATTGCCCTACACCTTATGCCTCTGCAAGCCCTAATTATTGTAGAGCAGTCGGTTTGTCAAAAGATCGAGCCTATAAAAAAGGTGGTCAGCACCCAGGGCGAAATGGTGAGTTAACTGAAGCAGAAATGAAAGTAGCTAGACAAGCTTGGAAATATTTTGAAAATAATTACCAAGAAGAAACCGGTTTAGTTAATGCCGTAAATAACTACCCATCGACTACGATGTGGGATACTGCCTCATATTTAGGTGGCTTAGTTGCTGCAGAACAACTTGGTATTATTGGTAAGGATGTACTTAGTGCACGTTTAGTAAAGTTGTTAAAAACCTTTAATACCATGGAGTTATTTAGAGGCGAACAACCTAACAAGGCTTATCATACTAAAACAGCTGCAAAAGTAAACTATGCAAATAAACCAGGCGAGATAGGTTTTTCAGCACTGGATATGGGCCGTCTATTAATTTGGTTTAAAATTATTAAAGAACGTTACCCCGAACATGGTAATGCGATTGACCAAGCTGTATTACGTTGGAACTTTTGTAATATAGTGAATGAAAAAGGCACCATGTATGGTGCTTACGTTGATAAAGATAAAAAAACCCGATATGTACAAGAAGGACGTTTAGGTTATGAAGAATACGCTGCCAAAGGCTTCCAACTATGGGGCTTTAATACAGATCAGGCCTCAGCACCAGAACCATTCAGTATTATACCAGTATATGGTGTAAACCTACCCTATGACTCACGTGACCCAAGGCGCCTCAAAGCACATAACTACGTTGTAACCGAAAGTTATGCTTTAGATGCTATGGAGCTCAATTGGGATTACGCCAATGACAGAGACAGTAGCGACAAAGTCCATACGGATAAAGTTAGTTATGACTTTGCTCAACGTATTTACCAATCTCAAGTAGGACGATATTGCAATACTGGCATATTAACAGCAAGAACAGAGCATCAATTAGATGGACCTCCCTACTTTGTTTATGACACCATTTATACTGATGGCTATGCATGGAATACCATTACAGAAAGTGGTAAGTATGTACCCGAATTTTCAGCGATTGCTATTAAAGGCGCCATGAGCATATGGGCTATTTGGGATACTGAATATAGTGACTTACTATTTGATACCGTTGCCGGTTTATATGACCCTGAAAAAGGTTATTACGAAGGCCTATATGAAAATGGAAAAGGTGTAATCAATACATTTACAGCTAATAATAATGGTATAACATTGGAAGCTTTATTATATAAAGTACAGGGAAAACTATTAAAATTCAGTGATAATGCAAATAGCAAATGGGATAGCACCTTAGCAAACAAGCTACAAGGGAAACGTCAATGCTTACCACATCAAATGTGCCGTGGCAATTCATGTCAACTAACGCCTAATTAATAGACATGCGCAATGCAGAAATGTAGTGTATGCAAAGTATATAGGCAATTATTTTTTATCAGTTTATGCCTACTATTTTTAAATAGTTGTGGCGTCATTGTTCGAGGTGTCAACAATGGCGTTTCATCTATTAGCCATTCACAACTTTTTCACCAAGGTCGTCATGGCGAATTAAGTGAAAAAGAAAAAGAATGGGCAAAAATTGCATGGAAGTATTTTGAAAATAACTACAACCCTAAAACCGGTTTAGTTAACTCTATTGATAAATACCCTTCTACTACTATGTGGCATGTGGGCGACTATATCGCTGCACTCGTTGCTGCACATCAATTAGAATTAATCGATGACCTGAAATTT